>NZ_CAHJXA010000035.1 GCF_903644135.1 Sphingomonas bacterium
ACCTCACGCCGCTCGCGCAACAGCTCTGGCAGCACCAGCGCGGCGTCATCCTGCCACTCGCACGCCATCCCTTCTGCCGCTACGGCTACAGCTTCATCCCCGGCCGGCCGCTGGCGCGCTACGGCATCGAGCAGCAGGCGGAGATCGTCCGGCACGCGTTCCTGTTGCGACAAGGGGTGAGGGTGGCGGGAGCGCCGGAGCTGGCGCGTTACGAAAGTGTGCTGCCGTTCGGTGCATCGTCGAGCAGCTTGCGATAGAAGACCACCCGCTCGCGCTCCTCGAAGCCGAGCGCGCGGTGCAGCGCCCGACCTTCATCGTTCTGCAGGTCCGCGTCGGAGCCAAGCTCGCGGCAGCCGCGGGTACCGCCCCATGCCTCCACCGCACGGGTCAGCGCACGGGCGAAGCCACGACGGCGGTACGCCGGCGATACCGCCAGCCCCTCAAGAAAAGCGACGGGCGAGGTGTTGCAGCCGTTGACGTGGTCGCGCCGGATGCTCGCCTCCGCGAACCCGATGACCGCGCTCCCGTCGAGCGCGACAACGGCGTAATGATCCTCGCCGGCGAGCCACCCGACAATTGCGGCACGATGCTCGTCGACGCTCTCGTCGGCCCAGAGCAGCGCTCGAAGGCGGGCCCAGTCGTCGACATGCTGGGCGCCGGCGGCCACGACGATCACAAAGCCCCGAAATCGATCGGCGCGTTCTTGTCGAGTGCGTTGTCCGCCGCTGGCATCGGGTATTTCAGCCCCGTCGCGCAGTTGAACAGGACGACTCTCTCGTCCTCATCCACCTCGCCGTCGAGCAGCGCCTGGCGGTACGCCGCCAGCGTCGCGCCGCCCTCGGGGCAGAGCAGTAACCCATCTTTCCGCGCACAATCATCGACCGCGCGCAGGATCGCCGGATCGCCGACGCCCAGCGCCTTGCCGCCGCTCTCCCTCACTGCGCGCAGGATCAGGAAGTCGCCGACCGCCTTGGGCACGCGGATGCCCGCCGCCACGGTATGCGCGTCCTCCCACCGCTCGGCATGTTCCTCGCCCGCCTCGAACGCGCGGACGATCGGCGCGCAGCCCGACGCCTGCACCGCGTACATGCGCGGCCGCTCCGGCCCGATCCAGCCGAGCGCCTCCAGCTCGGCGAACGCCTTCCACATGCCGATCAGTCCGGTGCCGCCGCCGGTCGGATAGAAGATCGCGTCGGGCAGTTTCCAGCCGAGCTGCGCCGCCAGCTCCAGCCCCATCGTCTTCTTGCCCTCGATCCGGTACGGCTCCTTGAGGGTCGAAAAGTCGAACCAGCGGCCCTCCGCCGCCCCCTTGCCGACGATCGCGCCACATTCGTCGATCAGGCCGTTGACCCGCCACACCCGCGCGCCCTGCATCGCGATCTCGCGCACGTTGATCTCGGGGGTGTCGGCGGGGCAGAACACGATCGTTTCGATGCCGATCCGCGAGCAATAGCCGGCGAGCGCCGCGCCGGCGTTGCCGTTGGTCGGCATGGCGATGCGGGTCACGCCCAGCTCCTTCGCCATCGCCACCGCCATCACCAGCCCGCGCGCCTTGAAGCTGCCGGTTGGCAGGCGACCCTCGTCCTTGACCAGCACGTTGGCGGAGCCGGCCGAGCGCGGGATCGGGATCAGCGGCGTCTCGATCTCGCCCAGGCTGACGATGTTGTTCGTGTGCCGCACCGGCAGCAGCTCGCGCCAGCGCCACAGGTCGGTCGCTCGCGCCTCCAGCATCGCCTTGGGCAGGTGAGCGCGCACCGCATCGAGGTCGTAGCGCACCAGCAACGGCCGCCCGGCCCGCGACAGGCCGTGGAGCGTATCCGCCTCGTAGCGATCGCCGGTGATCGAGCATTCGAGGTGCGTGACAAAAGTTGGGCGATCGGTGGTAAGATTGGGATTCATAGGTACCCTTGCCGCTCAGACGTCACTTCGGCCAAAATATCACCATTGCAATGAGCACAATCAACACGAGGGCAAGCCAAATCCACAGTGACTTCTAACTGTTTGGAATCGCCGCTCCCAAACAATCAAGCAGAAATTCAGCCACTATGTGCATGGGCGTTAGCTATTCCGCCGCCTTCGCAACCGCCACCAGCGCCGGGCGCAGCAGGCGGTCCTTGATCATGTAGCCGGTCTGCATCTCCTGCACGATCGTGCCGGCCGGCTCGCCGCTCGGCATCTCCATCATTGCCTGGTGGCGATTGGGGTCGAGCGTCTCGCCCAGTGCCGCGATCTTTGTGATGCCGTGGCGCTGGAACACGCTGTCCAGCTCGCGGCCGGTCGCCTCCAGCCCGGTGACCAGCCCCTTCATCTTCTCGTCGGCGCGCAGCTCCGCGGGGATCGCCGCCAGCCCGCGCTGGAGGTTGTCGGACACCGACAGGATGTCGCGCGCGAAATTAGTCGCGGCATAGCTGCGCGCGTCGGCGGCGTCCTTCTCGGCACGGCGGCGGACGTTCTGGATGTCGGCCTGCGCATAGAGCGTCGCCTGCTTCGCCTCGGCGAGTTGCGCCTCCAGTTCCTTCACGCGGTCGTGCTCGGCCAGCTCGGGCGCGTCCTGCGCGGTTTCCTCGCGCAGCGTTTCGGCTTCGGTGTTCGTCTCGTCGGTCATCATCGTCCCTGTAATCTCAGCCCATCAGCCGGGCCAGCGTCGCCGCCGTGAAGTCCACTATCGGCACGACGCGCGCATAGTTCAACCGCGTCGGGCCGATCACGCCGACCACGCCGACCACCCGCCCGTCCGTCCCCCGGAACGGCCGCGCGATCACCGACGAGCCGCTGAGCGCGAACAGCCGGTTCTCGGCACCTATGAAGATGCGCGTCGCATCGCCGGCGCTGGCCGAATCGAGCAACCCCGCCACCTCCTGCTTCCCCTCCAGGTCGTCGAGCAGGTCGCGCACCCGGTCGAGGTCGGCGGCGGCGGCGGCATCGATCAGCCGCCCCTGCCCGCGCACGATCAGGATCGGCCTGCGCTCGCCATCCTCGCTCCACACCGCCAGCCCGCGCTCGACCAGTGCGCGTGCGGCTCCGTCGAGCGCGGCACGGCCGTCCGCCATCTCCCGCTCGACCCGCGCCCGCGCCTCCGCCAGCGTCAGCCCGGCGAGCGTCGCCGACATATAGTTGCCCGCCTCCACCAGCGCCGAGGGGTTCATGCCAGGCGGCAGGTCGACGACCCGGTTCTCGACCGCGCCGTCGTCGCTGACCAGCACCGCCAGCGCCTGGCTCCGCGACAGCGGCACGAAGCCGATCGAGCGCAACGTCAGCTCGCGCTTGGGCACCAGCACCAGCCCCGCACAGGCCGACAGGCCGGAAAGCGCCGCGGTGGTGGCGGCTAGCGCCTCCTCGACCGGACCACCGCCCGCCGCCCGCGCCTCGATCTGCGCGCGCTCGTCCGCGGTCGGCTCCATCGCCTGCATCATGCCGTCGACGAACAGCCTTAATCCGACATCGGTCGGCATACGCCCGGCGCTGGTGTGGGGGGACGCGAGCAGGCCGCGCTCCTCCAGCTCCTGCATCACGCCCCTAATCGAGGCGGGCGACAGGTTGAGTCCGGCGGCGAGCGCGATCGTCTTCGACCCCACCGGCGCGCCGGTCGCCAGATAGCTGTCGACCACCACCCGGAAGATGTCGCGCGCGCGGGCGTTGAGCTCGGTGATCGGCGGGGTCGCCATCCGCCACCACTGGCGCGTCTCCGCTCGCCCGTCTAGGGCCGCCGCCAACCAGCAGGAGATGATCATGCGCCCCAGCGGCCGCAGCCCCGACCAGATGCGAAGCATCAGCATCGAACCGCGCTTCACGCGCCACGCGGAAGGGTCCGTCCTGATCGGATTCGGCGATACCAAGGTGCTCGTCACCGCCTCCGTCGAGGAGCGGGTTCCCCCGTTCATGCGCGGGCGCGGCGAGGGCTGGGTCACCGCCGAATACGGGATGCTGCCCCGCGCCACCCATACCCGCGGCAATCGCGAGGCGGCCAAGGGCAAGCAGTCCGGCCGCACGCAGGAGATTCAGCGGCTGATCGGCCGCTCGCTGCGCTCGGTGATGGACATGAAGGCGCTTGGCGAGCGGCAGATCGTGCTCGATTGCGACGTGATACAGGCCGATGGCGGCACGCGCACGGCGTCGATCAGCGGTGCCTGGGTGGCGCTGCGCCTCGCGGTCGATGGGTTGTTGAAGAGCGGCAAGCTCACCAGCGATCCGATCCGGCAGAAGGTCGCGGCGGTGTCGTGCGGCATCTATCAGGGCAACCCGGTGCTCGACCTCGACTATGACGAGGATTCCAACGCCGACGCCGACGCCAATTTCGTGCTGCTGGAGAACGGCCACATCGCCGAGGCGCAGGCGACCGCTGAACACGCCACCTATGACGAGGAGGCGCTGCTCCGCCTGCTTCGCCTCGCCCGCATCGGCTGCACCGACATCTTCGCCGCGCAGGCGCGCGCCGTCGCATGAACCTCGACCTGCCCGGTCCGCAGGCGGTGCGCAAGCTCGCGCCCGGCCGGCTGGTGATCGCCAGCCACAACGAGGGCAAGGTGCGCGAGATCAGGACGCTGCTGACACCATACGGGATCGAGCCGGTGTCGGCGAAGGAGCTCGACCTGCCCGAGCCGGTCGAGACCGGCACCACCTTCTTCGCCAATGCCGAGCTGAAGGCGCGCTCCGCCGCCGACCTGTCCGGCCTGCCGGCGCTCGCCGACGACAGCGGGCTGTGCGTCGAGGCGCTGGGCGGCGACCCCGGCGTGTTCACCGCCAACTGGGCGGAAACCGCCGATGGTTCGCGCGACTGGAACCTGGCTATGTGCAAGGTCGAGGACGCCCTGACGGCGATAACGCCTGCGCCGAGCCGCGACGCGCACTTCGTCTGCGTCCTCGCGCTCGCCTGGCCCGACGGCCATGTCGAGTGGTTCGAAGGCCGCGCCGACGGTACGCTGACCTGGCCGCCGCGCGGCGCGGTGGGGTTCGGCTACGATCCGGTGTTCGTGCCGGAAGGCGACACGCGCACCTATGCCGAGCTGGACCCGGCCGAGAAGCACGCGATCAGCCACCGCGCCGACGCTTTCCGGCAACTGGTCGCGGCGGTGTTCTAGCACGTCACCTTCGACTGTCATCGTTTCATCACACGACCGTAATCCCCCCGTCACGAGGCACGGTTAGGCGCAGCCCCGAAGCGAGAGCACTCGTCCGGGGGTCCGATCACCATGCGCATAACCATCGTGGCGCGGCACCGCGCCGTGCACTTCCTGTCTGCCCTGCTCGCCTCGGCGGCGCTCCCCCTCACGGCCGGGGCGCAGACGCAACCGGATGGCGTGCAACAGGCCGCGACTCAGGTCACCGACACTACCGCGCCGCCGGCGCAGGCGGGCCCGCTGGCGACCGAGCCGGACACCGCCGACCGTCTCGAAGACGTCACCGTCGTCGCGCGCAAGCGCGCCGAGAGCGCGCAGGCGGTGCCGATCCCGATTACGGTCATCTCGCTGCAGGAGCTGGTCCGCCAGAACCTCGTCAACTTCACCGACTTCCAGACCAAGCTGCCCGCCTTCTCGGTGTATCTGACCAACCCCAAGCAGCTCAATCTCGGCGTGCGCGGGATCGGCAACAACGGCTTCAACACCGACGGCATCGACGGCTCGGTCGGCGTGTTCGTCGACGGGGTGTATGAGGGGCGGCAGGGCATCGTCTCGTCCGACTTCAACGACGTCGCGCAGGTGGAGCTGCTGCGCGGGCCGCAGGGGACGCTGTTCGGCAAGAACACCACCGCCGGCGCGGTCATCATCTCCACCCAGAAGCCGAGCTTCACCCCCGAGATCTTCGCCGAGGGAACGGCCGGCAACGAGGCGTATCGCCAGCTCAAGGTCAACGTGTCGGGTCCGGTGCTCGGCGACACGGTCGCGCTGCGCGTGTCGGGCTATTATTCGGCCAAGAACGGCAACTACCCCAACCTCCAGAACGCACTGGAGCAGAACGCGCGCGAGGCCAAGGGGCTACGCATCCAGGCGCTGGTCCAGCCGGCGTCCAACCTTTCGATCCGCCTGATCGCCGCGCATGGCGACCAAGATTTCCCGACGCTGACCCCCGTCACACTGTCGGTCTATCTGCCGACCGCGCTGCAGGCGCGGATGACGGCGGCGGGCTATCCGCTGCTGGTCAGCAACGTGCGTGACCGCCAGCTCAACATCAACGGTCGCCAGAACGCGACCACGCATTTCAGCTCGGGCAGCGGTCAGATCGACTGGGGCCTCGGCAGCCTGGGCGAGCTGACCTCGATCACCGCCTATCAGAAGTGGGACTGCTTTACCCAGAACGACAACGACTATACCCAACTCTACGCGATCCGCGACTATGGCTCGTGCAACACCGAGCACCAGTTCTCGCAGGAGGTGCGGCTCGCGACGCCGCACGGTCGGCCGATCGAGGCGGTGATCGGCGGCTTCCTGTCGCGCCAGACGCTCGACGTCGACAGCCGCATCCAGTTCGGCTCGCAGTACAATATCTGGGCGGCCAACCCCTCGGCCACCGCCTTCCCGACGCTGGCGGGGCGGACCTGGGCGCAAGGTGCTTATGTCAACGCCGTCAACGGCTTCGGCATCGCGAGCCATGCGACCTTCAAGACCGACACCGACGCGGTGTTCGCCAACGTCACCTGGCACCCCGACGCGGCGCAGCGCTTCGCGCTCGACGGCGGCCTGCGCCAGACTTGGGAGTTCAAGACCGATCGCTACGCCGGCAATGTCGCCTCCAACCCCGGCAATCTCTCGACCGCACAGATCAACGCGCTGTCGCCATCGGGTGCCAATGCGCAGCTCGGCAACGCCTTTGACCATGTCACCGACAGCTCGCTGTCGGGTGAGGCGACCGCAAGCTACAAGCCGATGACTGGCTTCCTGGTCTACGCCAAATACGCGCGCGGCTATAAGTCCAAGGGCTTCAACCTCCTGCCCTACAATGCCAGCAACCCCGACACCGGCATCCCGCAGGCGATCACGCTCGGCGCGCGGCAGGACATTGACGGCGAGACCGCCGACAATGTCGAGGCCGGGTTCAAGACCGAGTTCTTCGATCGCCGTCTGATCTTCAACGTCACCGCCTTCTCGACGCTGGTGCGCAACTACCAGGCCAACGAGGCGATCGGCGTCGGCAACACCGCCACCCGCTTCCTCGCCAATGTCGGCGCGCTCCGCTCCAAGGGCGTCGAGGTCGAGGGCGAGGCGCAGCCGCTGCCCGGCCTGCACCTCAAGGGCTTCGTCGCGTTCGACCACGCCTATTACGCGCGCTTCCACAATTCAGTGTGCCCGGGCGAGTTCACCGCGCTGTCGTGCGACCTGACCGGGCGGACGGTCGCCTGGGCGCCGCGCTGGACGATGGACGGCACCGCCGACTATACCCGCGAGATCGCGCCCGATGTCGCCGCCTATGTGATCGGCGACGTCAACTGGCGGTCGAGCCAGAACACCACCATCACCCTCGATCCGCTGGCGCGGATCACCGCCTATGCGCTCGCCTCGGCACGGGTCGGCGTGCTGCTCGACCACAAGCGGCTCGACCTGCAGCTGTGGGTGACCAACCTGTTCGACAAGGCCTACTACATCAACCTGCTCGGCTATACCCGGTCGACCGGCATCGTGCAGGGCTATCCCGGCAACCCGCGCGCGTTCGGCGGCAGCGCGCTGGTCCATTTCTAGTCGCATCGCAAAGGACCCGGCCATGCTCATCGACCGCCGCTCGTTGATCGCCACCGGGATGTTCGGCATCGGCGCGCTGTCGCTGCCCGGCTTTGCCCGCGCGGCCACCGTCGGGGGCTTGACCGGCTTCACCCATGCGGTGGCGAGCGGTGAGCCGTCGGCGGATTCGGTGCTGCTGTGGACGCGCTACGTGCCCGCGAGCGGCGACGCCGCCGAACTGCGCGTCGAAGTAGGGGAGAGCGCCGACTTCGCCCATGTCGTCGCCGGCGGCGCGCAGATCACCGGCCCGTGGCGCGACCATACCGCCAAGATTACCGTCGACGGACTGCAGCCGGGCCGCAATTATTTCTACCGCTTCGTAGCCCCGGACGGCTCGTTCTCGCCGACCGGCCGCACCCGCACCCTGCCCGGCGGCGGTACCCGGCCATGGCGCGCGGCGATCTTCTCCTGCTCCAACATGGGCTATGGCTGGTTCAACGCCTACGGCCATGCCGCCGCACGCGACGACCTCGACTGCGTTATCCATCTCGGCGATTACTTCTACGAATACGCGCCCGACCATTACCCAGCTGCCAAGGACGCGGTGCCCGGCCGCGTGCCGCTACCTGCCGCCGCCACGATTCACGTAGCCGACTATCGCCTGCGCTATGCCAGCTACCGTGCCGATCCCGACCTCCAGGCGCTGCACCTGAAGCTGCCGATGATCGCGTCGTGGGACGACCACGAAAGCGCCAACGACAGCTGGGAAGGCGGCGCGGAGAACCATCATCCGGCAAGCGAAGGCGATTGGAACCTGCGCCGCGACGCCGCGATACAGGTCTATCGCGAGTGGATGCCGGTGTCCGATGAGCCATGGAAGACCTACGACATCGGCGGCTTGGCGACGCTGTTCCGCACCGAAACGCGGCTGCTCGCCCGCACCCGGCAGGCCGAGTTGGCACCGTTGTTCAAGCAGGCCGACCCGGTCGCCGCGCTGACCGCGTTTCGCGACGGCGCGTGGATGGATCCGGGAAAGACGATGATGGGCAGCCAGCAGGAGGTCTGGCTGTCCCATGCGATGCGCGCCTCGGTGAAGAGCGGCCGGCCGTGGCAGATCGTCGGTTTCGGCACGGTGATGGGCAAGACGGTGATGCCTGCCGACGCCACCGGCTGGCTGACCGGCACGAGCGACCGGGCGCGCGCCAGGGTCGAGAGCGGCATCGTCGCGGCGAAGCTCGGGCTTCCCTTCAACTATGACAGCTGGGACGGATACCCCGCCGCCAAGGCGCGCTTCCTGCGCTCGGTGCAGGGCATGGGCGGCAACACCGTCGTCATCTCGGGCGACAGCCACAATGCCTGGGCGTTCAACCTGGTGCAGGACGGCAAGCCGGCGGCGGTCGAGTTCGCCGGGCACAGCGTGACCTCGCCCGGCTATGAGGGCAATTTTACCGCCGATCCCCGGCGGATCGCGTCGGCGCTGGTCGCCGCCAATCCGGACATGACCTGGTGCGACACCTCGCGCCGCGGCTACATGGCGATGACGGTGGCGGCCGACCGGGTCAGCAACGACTGGATCATGGTCGATACCATCAAGACCCGCACCCCGCGCGCCACGATCGCGCACAGCGCGGCGATGCTGCGCGGCCGCCCCAGCCTCGTCTAGCCGGGCGCGCCGTCAGCTAGCCGCCGACCCGGGCGGCGTGTTGCTCCAGCGCGATGCTCAGCGGGCCCTTGGGCGTCGTCCCGGTCACCGTCGCCTGGCCGACGAAACCGCCGGTGCCATAGCTGCCGGTGCGGGTGATGTGCATCGGCTCGCCATGCTTCTGCGGGCAGGACAGCGTCTGGGCGTAATGCCCGTCGCCGATCCGTTGCGTGTCGACGCGGCACATCGCCTTGGGATCGGGCAACAGCAGCGCCTCGATCCCCTCCCCCGCCGACAGCCGCTTGTGCTCGGCCTTCGACTTGCCCTTGATCATTCGCGCCAGGAAGCCGGGCACGCCCGGAATGGCAAGGTCGACGACCTTGGACGTGACGTCCCAATTGCCGGGCTGGACCGCCTGCGCCGAGGCCGAGGCGGGGACGAGGACCAGGACGGGAGCGAGATATCTGAGCATGTGCATCCGTGTACCGCTCCTACCGCCATGTCGGCAACCACGCACCATGGATACCGGGCGGAATGCGGTGCGGGATGCGCACGCTCGCGATCGGCGGCGCTTCGATATCTGCGGCATCCAGGATCTCCAGCGCGGTGCCGCTGCCGTCCGCCTCGATGACGAAGCCCATCAGCCAGCCGTCATCCTCGGCCGCGTCGGGCGAGCGCGGCACGAACACGAACTCGCCGGCGATGCGCCCCGGTCCGAAGGCGTGGAGGTGCCGGACGCCGCGCTCCAGATCGTGCTTGAGCAAGGGTGCCTCGCCGACCAGCGTCTCGGTCATCTCCTCCGGCAGCCCGAGCGCATAGGCGTAGCGATAGGGGAGCCCGGTGCGCCGGGCGTCGATGGTCGGCAGCTCCTGCGGCGCGGGGTCGATCACGCGCTGTTCCACCGTCCCGGCCATCGGATCAATCGTCCAGCGCTCCAGTCCGCGCGGCTGTTCGTCGGGAGCGAGGTTGTCGCCCGCGAACATGCGGTCATAGGCGATCACGTCGAGCGCCACCCGCCCGTCCGGCAGGTCGAACGCGTTGGCGGTGTGGAACACGAAGCACGGGTCGAGCGCGATCCAGCGTATGTCGTCCGCCTCGCCGTCACGGGGCAGCAGCCCGATCCGGGCGGGATGCTTCTCGTTCCAGCGATAGGGGAAGCCGTTCCCCGACAGCACGACCCGCATCGACAGGGTAAGCGGCAGGTCCATGACGATGACGTAGCGCTGCGTGATCGCGCAGTCGTGGATCAACGGGCCGTGCGCCACCGGGATCGTCACCGACCGCCGCACCCGTCCGGCGGCGTCGACGGTGTTGTAGCGCAGGCGCTTGGGATCGGTCGCCTCGTAGCACAGCGCGTGAAGCTCGCCCGTGGCCGGATCGCGGCGCGGGTGGGCGGTGAACGATCCGGGCAAGGTGCCGCCGAAATCGTCGTAACGCTGCGACTCCAGATGCTCGTCGAAGCGGACCGGCGTGCTGCCCGCCTCGACCAGCGCCCAGCCGCTGCCGGCGTGACCCAGCACGCTGGTATTGACGGTGTCGAACACATGCCGCGGCCCCGGCGCGGCTGGCAGGTCGCGCGCCTTTGCCACTTCGTCGGAGCGGATCCAGCGGTTGCGATACCACAGCGCCCGACCGTCCTGAAGGCGGACCCCATGAAGCATCCCGTCGCCGGTGAAGAAATGGTAGGAGCGCGGGTCCGGTGCGGCCGGGTTCGGGCCGATGCGCACATAGCGACCGTCGAGCTGCGGCGGGATCGCGCCCTCGACGGCGAGGTCGGTGAGCGTCAGTTCCTCGGTCATCGGCTGGTGGATGCCGGTCAGCAGCGGATGCGGCGCGTCGCGCGGCGGCAGCCGCCGCCGGTTGAACGCGGCGACCGCGGTGACAACCGGCGACAGCACCGCCCCGACGACGCCATCGACCGCCTGCGAAACGCTGTCGGCGAAAGCCGCCCGGCGCAATACGGTCATGCCGGGCTCAGCGTCTGATACGGGCGGTCGCCGGATCGGGCGATACCGACACCATTCTTCTTGTCGGCCATCGGTTGGTCCTTGATCGTCGGCGACCGGGCAACATCGGGTCATCCTCACAACCATCAACGCGGCCGCCTCACCACATGATCCGCAACAAGGCCGATGCCCGTCGATTTAGCTGGATAGGGCGGCAGACGGAACGGTGCGACGGATTGCGCGACCAAAGCGCCTGCTACGCCGGCCTGGGCGGCCGCAGGACTAGGGGGGCGAGCTTGCGCCAGGCTTCGAGCGTCGCGGTGCGCTGCACATGGTAGGGCAGCCAGGTGTTCACGAAGAAGATGCCGCGCAGCAGATACTGGGACAATTCGATGAACTGCTCGGCGTCGGCCCTGGCATAGCCGGCATGGACCAGCGCATCGAGCCAGATGCGGTCGAGCTCGCGCCGTGAACTGGCGAGCACCGGGTAGACGATCTTCGCAAGCGCCTTGTCCGAGCGCGCGACGATGACGATCTCCATCAGCGCGGTGAACGCGGGCGCGAAGAAGAACGCCTCCGACTCGGCCAGGAACTCGTCGATCGCGGTTTCCGGCGAGCCGATCGTCGACGAGGTCGCGCGGGCATGGGCGATCGCCTCGTCGAGCGCGTGGGCGGTCGCCGCCGTGACCAGGTCGATCTTCTTGGGGTAATAATGTTCCTGCGCGCCGCGCGACACCCCGGCGCGGGCGGCGACGCCGATCGCACTGAACCCGGCATAGCCCTCCTCGACCAGCGACTGCAGCGCCGCCGTCAGGATCGCCGCCTGGGTCTCCTGCCGACGCTCCGCCTGCGTTCGACGCGTCACCGCCTTGTGCTGGGTCGCCATGATCGGCCTCGCAGTCCCGCGTGATATCGTCACCAAGCCATAACCGGCTCACCGCCTATCGCAAGCGGATCGCTGGCCATCGGCCTGACCGCGACGGCATCGCCCGGCTAGATCACGTCCTCGATCCGGATCGGCATCTTGCGGATGCGCCTGCCCGTCGCGTGGTACACCGCGTTTGCGACGGCGGCGGCAGCGCCGACCATAGAGATCTCGCCTACGCCCTTGGCACCGATGACGTTGATCAGCGGATCGGGACGATTGATAAACCCGACCTCGATCTCGCCGATGTCGGCATTCACCGGCATGACATAGTCGGCGATGTCGGCGTTGAACCAGCCGCCATAGCGCGGATCGACCTCGGTCTCCTCGCGCAGCGCTGAGCCGATCGCCATGGTGACGCCGCCGCGCACCTGGCTGGCTGCGGTGCGTGGGCTGACGATGCGGCCGCCGTCGCAGATGCTGACCACGCGCGGCACGCGGACGCGGCGGGTGCGCGGCTCGACCCGGACCTCGACGAAATGCGCGATGTAGCTGACCGTCGTGAACGTCGGGTAGGTCGGCCCGCCGCGCGCGAAGTCGCCCGAGCGCAGCTTGTCTAGCGCGGTGGCGTCCTGACCGGGCGCGATGTTCGACACCTCGACCTGCAGAAACGGCCGGCGGGGCGTCGCCAGCTGCTGATGGACCGTCCCCGTCAACGTCCGCCCGGCGGCCAGCTCGGCGAGCTGCGCCTTCATCTGCGCCGACGCCTTCACCACCGCCGGGATGACGCTCATCGTCCCCCACGAACCGGCGGTGAGATGCTGCGGCGCGGCACTGGTGTCGCCGATCAGGATCTCCAGCCGGGCGGTGTCGATCCCCAGCTCGCGCTCGAGCAACTGCGCGATTGCCGTGCGGATGCCCTGCCCCATCTCGTGCCCCGCCACCGCGAACTGGGTACGGCCGTCGGCGGTGATGCGCAGCGTGGCGATGGTCGGCGTCGTCGGGCCTGGATAGGCACCGCCGGCGACGCCCCAGCCGACCAGCGTGCCGTCGGGCAGCGTCATCGAACTCGGTGCCATCGTCCGCCGCTCCCAGCCGAACCGGCGTGCGCCCTCGGTGAGGCACTCGTTGAGGAAGCAGGACGACAGCGGTGTGTTGCTGACCGGGTCCATCGTCGCACGATGGTCGAGCCGGAACGCGACGGGATCGCGATTCACCTTGTAGGCCAGCTCGTCGATTGCGCTCTCAAACGCGAAGTGCGCCGGGTGCGGGTTGGGCGCACGCATGAACCCGGGGTCCTGCGTGTCGATGCGTACGTTGGCGGAGGTGCCGTCATAGTCCGGCACCCCGTACATGCGCGGCGGCGTCTCGTGATAGGCGGGCGGGAAGCCGCCCTTGCGCGACTGCTGGTGATCGGCATCGTAGCGGATCGCGACCAGCTTGCCGGCCGCGTCCGCGCCCAGCGTAACATGGTGGCGGCTGCGCGGCCGGAAGGTGGCGTTGTGGAAGATCTGGCCACGCGGCATCACCAGCTTGACCGGCCGGCCGGTCACCATCGCCGCGCGTGCGACGATCGCCGACTGGCGCTGGATCGAGCCCTTCTGCCCGAACGCGCCGCCGATATACGGGCTCTTCACCTCGATGATCGCCTGGTCGATGTGGAGCGAGCGGGCGACCGCCTGACGGACCATGCCCGCGCCCTGCGTACCCTCGTAGATGGTCAGCTTGCCATCCTTCCAGACCGCGGTTGTCGACAGCATCTCGATCGGGTTGTGGTGCTGCGCCGGCGCGACGTAGTGCGCGTCGATCGTCGTCGTCGCGGTCGTGAAGGCATGCGCCGGATCGCCGGTCTTGGTCGGCCGGAAGGGCTCGCGCGTCGTGCCCGGGCTGTCGATCACCGCCACGAACGACTCGGTGGCATAGCTCGGCCGGATCGCCTCCGCGCCCTCGATCGCCGCTTCCAGCGTCTCGGCCACCACCAGCGCCACCGGCTGACCGCGATAGGTGATGTCGGTGGTGATCGTCGGCGTCGGCGGC
>NZ_CAHJXA010000036.1 GCF_903644135.1 Sphingomonas bacterium
GCGGCGGCGGCAATGCCGGCCCGATCGCGATCGCCGCGGGACCGATCGGCGCGGGCGGCAACGGCGTCGACGTCAATGTCGGCTGCCAGGACGTCGACATCACCGCGCGCGGCCCGATCAATGCGGGCGGCACCGGCATCGTCGCGCGCAGCCAGTGCGGCGTTCGAGTGACGACGCTGCCCGGCGCGCCGGTACAGGGCGCGACTGGCGGGATCGGCATCGTATCGGGCACCGCCGCCGCGATCACGGTCGGCGACCGGCTGTCCGCCGGCAACGGCCTCGCGCTCGATGCGAAAGGTGCCGGCGCGACGATCCTCATCCAGCCGACTGGCACGATCGTCGGCCGCGTCGACCTGACCGACAATGCCGATCAGTTCACCAATGCAGGCCGCTTCGAGGCGGTGGGTGACAGTAATTTCGGCGGCGGTGCCGACCTCTTCGTCAACACAGGCACGATCGCGGTCCGCCCGGCGGCAACCGCTCCGGGCAGCGTCAGCTTCGCCGGGCTGGAGGCGCTGAACAACAGCGGCGTCATCGACCTGCGCAATGGCCAGGTCGGCGACCGGCTGGTCGTGCCGGGCAGTTTCGCCGGCACGGGTGCCAGCACTTTGGGGGTCGATGTGGGAGTAGCGGCGACCGATCGCCTGGTAATCGGTGGTGCCGCGACCGGATCGACCATCGTGCTGGCGACGGGGCTCACCGGCGCGCTGCTCGCCGGCACGGTCGTCGTCGATGCGGGCGCAGGCACGAGCGCCAGGGCATTCCAGCTGGCGGGCGGTACTCAACGGGTCGGCCTGACCGACTATGCGCTGAGCTACGATGCGGGCTCGAACGACTTCGCGATCGTCGGCACCCCCGACCAGGCGGCGGTGGCACCGATCGCGCTGGCGGACGCGCTGCGGCAGAGCTTCTACCGCTCGTCCGACGCGGTCGCCACGCACCTCGACGAGCTGTCGACGGGTCGCGCCTTGTGGATGAACAGCTATGGCTCGGTCGACACCCGGCATGTCGGCATCGCGGCGACGCCGTTCGGACAGGTGCGGACTTATGGCCTGAATTCGCGCCAGGATTGGTTCGGTGTCCAGGGCGGCGTCGACCTGACACTGAGCCCCGGCGTGCTGGTCGGCGTCACCGGTGGCTACACCAACAGCCGCCTGACCCTGTCCACCGATCCGTCCCGCTTCTCGATTGAGGCCGTCAATGCGGGCGGCTATGCCCGGATCGCGCCGGGTCCGTTCCGGTTGGACGCGCTCGGCAAGTATGAGCACGCATGGGTCGGCTTCCGCAACGCGCCCGCAGGGCTTGGTGCCCGCCTGCATCCCGGCAGCTATGGCGGTCGCGCCCAGGCCAGCCTCATCATTAGCGGGAGGCGCGTGACGATAGAGCCGTTCGCCTCGCTCGACTATGCCCATGTCGATCGCACCGGACTGATCCTCGGCCAGTTCGTCGAAAGCATCGACACCGCCGAAGGCCTGCGGGGCAAGGCTGGCGCGAGGGTGAACGCGGTGGTCGGCGACGGGGCCTCGCGCGTGTCGCTCTACGCGTCAGGTGCAGCGGTGCACGAGTTCGGCGACCGCGATCAGCTGACGATCAGCAACGCCGGCACCGCGCTCGCGCTGTTTGCGCCGGTGGTCCCCACCTATGCGCAGGTTCGCGCCGGTATCGATATCACGCAGGGCGCGCGCGTGCACGGCTTCATCGAAGGCACCGCCGACGCCGCCAGCGATTATTACGGCGGAGGCGGCAGGGTCGGCCTGGCGGTGCGCTTCTGATGACCAGGACGGGAGCTGGCGTTCAGCGTCGGCTCCCGCTTGCTTGTTCTTGCCTCGATCCAAGCACTGTTACGTATCGACGATGACCCGCATGCTCCAAGCATCTTCGTTTGGCGGGATCGCCGGCCCGTCGTCGCCGCAGGACGCGATCATCCAAGATCATGCACCAGCCGCCTTTATCGGCAGCTGGAGGTAAGAAGCATCCGCGCCGCCGGTATGGATGATGTGCTGGCCCCGGTTCTGCGGCTCATAGGCGTCAACGCCCGGCATGATCGCACCCAACGCGTTCTGCGAGTCGACGATCAGCCGCAGCTGCTCGCCGGGGTGGAACACCAGCCCGATCGGGAACAGGTCGATCTCGACCTCGACGATCTCGCCGGGCGACAGCTTCTCGACGCGGTCGAAGCTGTGCTCGGGGATCGCGTCGGTCGACAGCGCTTCGTCGAGGTGGCGGGCGGATACGCGCAGCCGCCCGGGCGAACCCTTGTAGCGCAGCACCGAGCCGCTGCGCTCGGTCGCGTCCTGCATCAGCGCGGTCTGGTTGGGCACGTTGAACTGCTGGAGGTGGTTGCCGCGCGCGTCGAGCTTCTGGACGAGGACGAACAGGTCCATGTCGTCGGCGTCCTTCGCCTCCACCCAAAGGTGCAGCTTGGGGTAGCCGACCAGCTCGGTCTCTTCCTCGAAGCGGATCACGAACGAGGCCAGGCCTGGACGCGTCCGCGTGTCGTAGGCGACGCTCGCCTCCTCAGCCGGCGCGTCGGGTGCCAGTGTGCGGGTCTTGCCGTCGAGATAGTATTTGGTGTCGGTGACGCCCTCGGGCGGGAACGCGTCCGCCGGCAGGTTGGTGCGGCCGCCGCCCTCCAGATCAAGCACCGAATAGCGGACGCGCGGTGTCTCCTGCCAGCCATTATCGACGCCCTTGAGGTAGCAGTCGAAGAAGCGGCGCAGGTCCTCCTTGTGCGCCTCGTCATAATAGTCCGGCCACTCCAGCGTGTTGTGGATGCGCAGCCACTTCTCGCGCGAGGCGATCCGCCGCCAGGCGCGGAACTGGCCGGCGGTGTGCAGCGTGTTGGAATAGCTCGCGACGACATAGGCGGGGACGGTGACGTTTTCGAAGCGGACGATCTTGTCCCGCCACAGCTCGTTCATCAGCGGATAGCGCTCGGTCTCGGTGACGATGTCCTCGCGCTGGCCATTGCCCGCATAGTTGTGCTGGAGCCGCTCGGCGAAGCCCAGGTCGGGCATGCCGCCGCGCATGACGAGGTCGCGATAGGCGTCGGTCAGTCCCTCCCAAGGGTTGATCGCGGCCAGGTGCGGCGGCTGCTCGGCGGCGGTAAACCATTGCGAGATGGTGAGGTAGGAGGTGCCGCTCATCGCGACCTTGCCGGTGCACCAATCCTGCCCGGCCAGCCACTCGATCACGTCGTGCGCGTCCTGGCCCTCCTGCCGCCCGAACATGACGCTGTCGCCCTCGGAATGCGCGACGCCGCGCGCGTCCGGGTTGCACACCGCGTAGCCATGCGCACACCAATAGGCCGGATCAGGACCCTCAAACTTCTCCAGCCCCGAGACGAGGTCGGGGGCCATGCCGAGCATAGTGAACAGCGTCGTCGTCCGCGCCGAGCTGCCGCCGCTCTTGCCATAGGGGCTCCAGGCAACGATCACGGGTACCGTCTCGCTGCCCGCCGGCCGGAAGACGTCGACGTAGATCGTCACGCCGTCGCGCAGTGTCACCGCAACGTCGCGGTCGAACACGATGTCGCAGGTCAGCGCGCGGAACTCCGGCGCGATCTTGTGACCGGCCGGCAAGGTGGTCGTGCCGGGCTGGAAGGCGGCGAACAGGCCGTGCTCCTTCTCGTCATAGGGGTATGATTTGACGAAGACCTTCTCCACGCTCATCTCAACGTCCTTCCGATTGCCTCACGAGGCTTTCACCTGATATCTACGCGTGATGATATAGTTGGTTCCGAGCAGTGAGCATGTCCGACGCTGATGATGCACCATCGCCTGTGCGGCGCGGCCGGCGGTCCGGCGATAGCACGACCCGGCAGGCGATCCTGGCGGCGGCGCGGTCCCGCTTCGCCGAAGACGGCTATGCCGCGACGACGATCCGCAAGGTCGCCGCCGACGCCGGCGTCGACCCGGCGCTGATCCTGCAGTTCTTCCAGTCAAAGGAAGGGTTGTTCGGCGCGATGATGGCGATCTCGCCCGACGCCCTGGCGCGAATCGTGGGCGCGTTCGACGGGCCCGGGCAGGGGCTTGGCGAGCGTGTCGTCCGCGCCTTCCTGGCGCTGTGGGAAGGTCCTGCCGAGAACGCCGAGCCGCTGCTGGCGATGGTGCGTGCCGCCGTCTCGAACGAGCATGCTTCGGCGCAGCTTCGCGAGTTCTTTCAGACGCGCTTGCAGGACGCGATCAGCCCGAAGCTGAACCGTCCCGACGCCGCCATGCGGGCCGGGTTCGCATCGGCCATGCTGGTCGGCGTGATCATCGGCCGTCGCATCGTGTGCGTGCCCGCGCTCGCCGACGGGGAGCAGGAAGCGGTCGTCCGCCTGCTTGGCCCGGCGATACAGGTCGTCTTGATCGGAGACGTCGCGCCCTGATCGTCGGCGCTCGACGTCACTTCGCGTCCCGGTGACGTGGTGGTAAATACGCCTGCCAATCAAGCGGATGATGAAGCCATGGACTTGCTGCTTGCAGGAAAAGGCGCGCTGGTCAGCGGCAGCAGCATCGGCATCGGCGAGACGATCGCGCGAGTGCTAGCGGATGAGGGCGTCGCCGTCGCCATCCATGGCCGCGACGCCGACCGGGCGCAGCGCGTCGCTACGTCGATCGCCGAGCAGGGCGGTTATGCCGTCGTCGTGACCGGCGACCTGACCGACGAAGCGGCAACCAGGCGGATCGTCGCGGACAGCGAGCGCCTGCTCGGCGGCGTCGACATCCTGATCAACAACGCCGGCGGCTCGGGCGAGAAACATGTCTGGGAGGAGACGCCGGTCGAGGCGTGGATCTCCGCGTTCGATCGCAACGTGGTCGCAGCGGTGCGGCTGACCAACCTCTTGCTGCCGAAGATGCGCACCGCCGGCTGGGGCCGCATCGTCAACATCTCCAGTCTCGCCGGGTCGCTGCCGCCGGCGACGGGGCCGGACTATTCGGCTTGCAAGGCGGCGATGAACAACCTGACCAAATCGCTGTCGAAGGCGGCGGCCGGCGACGGCATCACCGTCAACGCGATCTCGCCCGGCACAATCCTGACGCCCAAGCTGGAGGCGGCGTTCCGCGCGATGGCGGCCGACAAAGGCTGGGCCGCCGCCGATGCGCCTTGGGGCGAGATCGAGCGCGCCGTCCTGCCGCATGTGTTTGACGTGCCAACCGGTAGGGTCGGCCTACCCGAAGACATCGCCAGAGCCGTCGCCTTCCTGTGCAGTCCGCACGCCGGTTACATCACCGGCGTCGACCTTCCGATCGACGGCGGCGCTATGCCGGCGCTGTGACCCGCACGTTCTATTAACGGGTGCAGGAAGAGATGACTTCGGAGGTCCAGCTTTCGCTAAGGCTTGGCGTTGCAGTACTTGAAACGCTGACGCAGAGGCGGACCTTCAAATCGCTGCTATGTCTGCCAAATTGGACATTTGGTTAGGATGTCAGTCGTCGAGTTTGGGTTATCAGGACATCGCGATCGCACCTCGCTTACCCGACAGCGCGGCTAGGACGAGCAGGATGATACAAACGTTCACGCCCTTGAACAGGACCGCATCGGCAACTCAGCCCGTCGCGCGAGCCGCCTAAAACCGCGACCGCTACAGCACGCTTCCGGCGCAGACGCCGTAGTGATACAGCTTCATTTCAGCGACGGTGTAGATCGCAGCGTTGGCCGCGTAAAACTACAGTTGTCCGATCGCCGTCTTGCCGCGGTCGAAGTAGGGCACCGGCACCGGCGTGTCGTCGGCTTGGATCCCGTCAGCGGCGAGCACTGCATCGCCGGATGCGGCTGACCACGGGTCGGGGAGCGCAGCGGCCTATCCGGTCCAGCCCGCCGTATCGAGCGGTCGAATCAATCCACCTGCCGAAGCATATCGATAAACGCGCGCAGCGCGGCGCGGACGTGGCGGTGGCCGGGGTAATAGAGGCACAGCCCCGGTATCGCGGGACACCAGTCCTCCAGCACCGGCACCAGCGTTCCCGCGGCGAGCCGTGCGGCCGCCACGCTCTGCGGCACATAGGCGATGCCGAGGCCGTCCGCGGCCGCCTCCGTCATCAACCGGGTGTGGTCCAGCGTCAGCGATCCGGGCACGTCGACGACCATCTCCTGGCCGTGCTTCTCGAACTCCCAGCGATACGCCTTGCCGCTCGGCATCCGGTGGCGGATGCAGCGGTGGCGCGACAGGTCGTCCGGCACGCTCGGCGTGCCGTGCCGCGCGAGATAGTCCGGCGACGCCACCGCCAGGAACCGCACGTCGCCGCCGAACGGCACAATGATCATGTCCTGCGGCACCGACTCGCGCAGCCGCACGCCCGCGTCGAACCCGCCCGCGACGATGTCGATGAGGCGTCCATCGGTCACCAGGTCCAGCGCCACATCAGGATAGCGCTGAAGGAAGGCCGGAACGACCAAGCGTAGCAACTGCTCGGCGCCGTTCTCGCCGCAATTGATCCGCAGCGTGCCGCCGACCACGCCGCCATCGTCCGCCAGCAGGTCGAGGGTGGCGTCGAACTCCCGCAGGAGCGGCCCCAGCCGCCGCAACAGCTTCTCGCCCGCCTCGGTCGGTGCGACGCTGCGGGTCGTTCGGTTGAGCAGCCGCACGCCCAGCCGCCGCTCCAGGCCGATGATCGCATGGCTGAGCGTCGAGCGCGAGACGCCGAGCATGTCCGCCGCCTCGCGAAAGCTGCGATGCTCCGCGACCGTCGCGAAGGCGGTCAGGTCTGCGATGCTGGGCCGTGCCATTGGTGGTGCTCCTTCACCGGGTCATGCCGATGTCGGCCACTAATCGACCGCAGCCGTGCTCGCTAGATGACCAGCGACATCAAGGAGCGATAGCGATGAAGACCTGGCTGATTACCGGCGCATCGTCCGGGTTCGGACGCATCATGACCGAGCATCTGCTTGAACGCGGCGATCACGTTGTCGCGACGGTCCGGCGTGAAGGATCGCTCGACGATCTGGTGCGACGCCATGGCGAGGCGCTGCGGGTGCACCTGCTCGACGTCAGCGATACCGCCGCGGTGCGGCGAACCGTCGACCGCGCGTTCGGCGACGCGGGGCGGATCGATGTTGTCGTCAGCAACGCCGGCTACGGTACGTTCGGCGCGGCGGAGGAGCTGTCCGACGAGCAGATCGACCGCCAGATCGCGACCAATCTCACCGGCTCGATCCAGCTCATCCGCGCCAGCCTGCCGCATTTGCGTAGCAGGGCGGCGGCCGTGTCGTCCAGCTGTCCTCGGCCGGCGGGCAGGTCGCCTATCCGAACTTCAGCATCTACCATGCCACCAAATGGGGCATCGAAGGCTTCGTTGAGACCGTCGCGCAGGAGGTCGGCCCGTTCGGCATCGACTTCCTGCTGGTCGAGCCGGGGCCGACCGGCACCAGCTTCGGCGCGAACCTCGACAGCGCCGAGCCGATGCCGGAATATGACCCGACACCCTCGGGTGAGATACGGCGGATCTTCGCGGCGGGCCGCTTCGGGATACGCGACGATGCGGCCGATGCGGTCGACCGCATCATCACGACGGCCGATCTGGACCGGCCGCCGCTGCGGCTGGTGATCGGCGACATGGCGTTCGATCATATCGAGCGCGCACTGGCTGATCGGCTTGAGGCTGTTCGAACCCAGAAAGCGGCGGTGTGAAGCCGGGTCTGCTGAGATTCGGGTTCGCTGTTCCTGGAAAAGCCACTGGGCGGCGGTGGTCGCCGGGACCGGTCAGATCGTCTGACCGCCCGACACCTCGATGCGTTGACCGTTGACCCAGCGATTGTCGGGGCCGAGCAGGCTCGCCACCATCGGGCCGACATCGTCGGGCAGGCCGACCCGGCCGAGCGCGGTCATGCCGGCGAACGCCTGGTTATAGTCGGGGATGTCGCGCACCGCGCCGCCCAGGAAGTCGGTCTCGATCGCGCCGGGGGCGACGGTGTTGGCGGTGATGCCGCGCGCGCCCAGCTCTCTGGCCATGTAGACGGTGAGGACTTCCACCGCGCCCTTGGCCGCCGCATAGGCCGAGAAGCCGGGGAACGACACGCGGGTGAGGCCCGACGAGAAGTTGATGATGCGTCCGCCATCGGCCAGCACCGGCAGCAGCGCCTGCGTCAGGAAAAACACGCCCTTGACGTGGACGTCGAACAGCGTGTCGAACTGCTGCTCGGTCGTGGCGGCGAAGTCGGCCATCTCGCCGTGACCGGCATTGTTGACGAGGTGGTCCAGCGAGTTCCGATCGAAGGTATCGGCCAGTGCGGCGCGCACGCTTTCCGCAAAGGCCGGGAAGGTCGACACGTCGCCGGTATCGAGCGGCAACGCCACGGCCTTGCGGCCCAGCGCCGCGATCTCGGCGACGACCGCGTCGGCAGCTTCCTTGCCGCTATGATAGGTTAGGATGACATCGCCGCCGTGGCGGGCGATGCTGATCGCAGTGTTGCGGCCGAGACCTCGGCTGCCGCCGGTCACAAGGGATATCGTGGTCATAAGTGCCTCCTTCGGTGTGGCAACCTATGCTGCAATCAGCTCGGCTGATGTTGCGCGATCGTCCGCTATCCTTGCCTGATTGTCCGGGCATGTTGTCCGGGTAAGCCGCTTGTCGTATCCAAGCGGCATGACCGATCGGCTTCTCGACCACGCCCGCCGTTACGCCGATGCCTGTGTCGACCAGCACGGCGTCGCCGCAACACCGGTCGAGGGCCTGGTGATCCTGCGCGAGACCGCGCCGACCATGCTACAATATGTCGTCTCGAAGCCTCTGGTCGCGTTGGTGCTGCAAGGCGGCAAGCGAGTAACCATGGCAAGCAGGACGTTCGACTTCGGTGCCGGCGAGTCCCTGCTCATCACCACCGACGTTCCGACCGTCAGCCAGATCATCAAGGCCAGCAGGGCCTTGCCTTATTATTCGCTAGTGCTCGAACTCGACCCAGCGATCATCACGGACCTGGTTGGTCAGATCGGCCCGGCACCGTTCGAGGCCGACCAGCCCGTCCGGGTCGATCCGATCGAGGCGGAGATCGCCGACGCGGCGCTACGTCTCTTGCGCCTGTTCGATCGCCCGGATGCGCTGGCGGTGCTCGGCCAGCAGCTCCGTCGCGAGCTGCATTATTGGTTGCTGAACGGCCGTCACGGCGGTGCCGTCCGGGCGCTGGGCGTGACCGACAGCCACGCGCAGCGGATCGCACGCGCGGTCGCGCTGCTGCGAACCTATTATGCCGGGCCGGTCAGGGTGGATGCCTTGGCGGAGGCGGCGGGCATGAGCCTGTCCGCCTTCCACGTCCATTTCCGTGGCATCACCTCGCTGTCGCCGCTGCAGTTCCAGAAGCAGCTCCGCCTGATCGAGGCCCGTCGCCGGATGCTCGCCGGTGGCGAGGCGATCAGCGATGCCGCCTACGGCGTCGGCTACGAAAGCGTACCGCAGTTCACGCGCGAATACCGGCGGATGTTCGGACAGCCACCAGCGCGCGACATCCGCACAGCGCGAGCCCAGATGAGCGTCGCTGCGTAGCTTGTCCGACAAATGCTCGAGCGAGCTCCTACCGGACGCAGGCTAGCGCAATCCGGTTCGCCTAACCTTCTTTCTTATCAGTGGCTGACAACCTGTTTATGTCAGTGGCTGACGTTGCGGGATAGCATGTCGCCGCTCACGACAATCAAGGAGGTTACAGTGCGTGTGTTCCTAACAGGGGCGAACGGCTGGATCGGATCAGTGGTCGCTAGCGAGCTGCTAGCGGCAGGTCATGTCGTCACCGGCCTGGTGCGCTCGGAGGAAAAGGGCGCGGTGCTCGCAGCGGCAGGTGGCACGCCGCTGCTCGGCTCGCTCGGCGACCTGGACGTGCTCCGCAGGGGTGCCGCCAATGCTGATGGCATCATCCACACCGCCTTCGGCCTCGACATTGCGAGGATCGTCGAGCTGGCCACGGAGGATCGCCGCGCAATCGAGACGTTCGGCAAGGTGTTCGCCGGCTCGCAGCGGCCGATCGTCATCACCGGCGGCGTCGGCATCATGCCTTCCGGCGAGACCTTCACGGAGGACGCCCGCCCGCCGGTCATGCCCGCGTTCCCCCGGGCCTCGGAGCAGACCGCGTTCGCGCTCGCCGAGCGAGGGCTGCGGGCTTGCGTGGTGCGCAACCCGCGCTCGGTCCATGGCGCAGGCGAGCGCCACGGCTTCGTTCCCATGCTTGCCGCGGTCGCGCGCGAGAAGGGCGTGTCCGGCTATGTCGGCGACGGCGAGAACCTGTGGCCATCGGTCCACAGGCTGGACGCGGCGCGTGTCTATCGCCTCGCACTGGAAGCGGGTGCTCGCGGCGAGGCCTATCACGCCATCGCCGAGGAGGGCGTACCGTTCAGGCTCATCGCCGAGGCGATCGGCCGGCAGATCGGCGTGCCCGCCACCTCGCTGACGCCTGCCGAGGCCGAGGCGCATTTCGGCGGTCTGGCGATGTGGGTGGCAGGCAACGGCCCCGCTTACAGCCGGCAGACGAGGGAGATGCTAGGCTGGGAGCCAAGGGAGGCGGGCCTGATCGCAGATATCCAGCGGCCGGACTATTCCACACATACTGTAGAGTGAACCAACCGCACGCGTAACCGGTGATTACTCGTAGCCCAGAACGGTCCCGTCAGCCTTAACCACCTTGACGAACGATCCGCCCTTGCTGCCGTCCTTGCGAGGGTGAATGCTTGCCTTGATATGGTCGCCAGCCTTTAGCGAATTGCGGCTCCAGCCATGGCGTGAATAATTGTTTGGGCTGCCCATCTCGATCGAATATTCCGTGGGACGACCGCTTTCCGGAACAACAAGCTGGATCCAGCTGTGTGGGTTGGTCCACTGGAAGTCCCGAACGACGCCATCGAGCACCACTACCTTAGTGCTGTCGAACATCGCAAACGAATGGTGCGCGAGCACGCTGGAAGGCAAGGCGATCGTCATTACCATTGCGGTCAATGCCAATGCTTTGCTCTTCAGGGTTGAACTTGCTGTCATCGATACTCTCCAAGCTCGCAGGCAACGCTGTGTTCATGCCAGCGCTGGTTACTGGACGCGGGCGGTTTAGTTATTGCTTCCTGGCGTTTTCGCAGACGAACTCTTTCAGCTCCAGGCCGGGATGACGCTTGTAGACGCGGGTGATCAGCCAGGGCTTGGTGAACGCCTTGGGATCATCGACCACGAACTTGTCTTCAAGGTTGTCGCCGACGCGCCGTATCCGCTCGACGAAATGCAGCGCGTCGCTGTGCGGCGCGACGGAGACGTCGAACGACGTCTCGTTGCGGATGGAGATCGTGTCGACGACCAGCGTGTCGCCTTCCCAATGACCGATCGACTCACCGCTGAAGGTCGGGTCGAGATCGTCCAGCTTGGAATGAGGGCGGCCGTCGGTGTTGATGATCCGCCGCTGGCTCAGCGGCTCGAACAGCATGATGGTGCGCTTGGGCTGCACGACGATGTCGATCGGATAGTTGATCACCATCATTCGCGGCATCCCCTGCGGCAGGCAGTTGGCGCTGCCGTCCTCGACGGCGACGCCCTTGCGGACATCCGTGACGATCTTATCGTACTTCGCCTCATATTCGGCGTTGTACGGAGGGTAGTCGCGCCACTCGGACGAAGACCGCCCCTTGTTGTCGGGCAGGTCGCGCGCCGTGGGATCGAAATTGGCCCCGCCGACCGGCTCCCACACTCCCTCGAAGTCGGGGTGGAACCCTGGCTGGCTCTGAGCGACGGACGATGAGGGCGGCAGGCACAGCAGCGACAGGACAAGACCACTCGTCGCCAGGCCCGCTCGAATTGCACTTTTCATCGCCACGCTGTCCTCGCCTTTTGTTGCTGATGCCGTCTTGGTCAGACGAGCTGACGTTCCGGGAAGTGGTCGGCCGCTGTCCGGGTTGGCGGCGGGGTCTGGTCGGCGGCACGCGTCCCCAAATCCAGCTTGAACAGCGCGTCGGCGTTGGTGCGGCCGATCTTGCGGCGGTCGGCTTCGCTGATCGCGGCGTCGTCGAACCACATGGCCGCGTGATCGACATTCTCGAACGGCCAGTCGGTCGAGAACAGGATGCGGTCAGAGCCGATCTCCAGCATGGTGTCGACCAGCGACTGGGTGCGGAAATTGCCGGAGGTGGTGATGTAGAAATTCTCGTGGAAATAGTCGGCGATCGGCCGCTTGGCGGGATAGCTCGGCGGTGCGATGTGCCTGGTCCAGCCATTGCGGTTGTCGATCCGCCACATCGAGATCGGCAGCCCCTCACCCATATGGCCGAGGATGATCGTGAGGCCGGGATGCTCGTCGAACAGCCCCGAGCCCATCAGCCGCAGCGCATGCACTGCGGTCTCCTGCCCGAACGCCCAGGTCGGCCCCAGCAGCCAGGGGTGCCCCGCATAGATCTGCGCATGCTGCGGCAGCGGGTTGCGCGGGTGGAGGTAGAAGGGAACGCCCAGCTTCTCGACCTCGGCCCAGAACGGCCGATACATCGGCAGGTCGTAATAGAGCATGTCCGGCCCGCCCCTGACCTCGGAGAAGCCGTTGGCCAGCGCGCCGCGAAAGCCGAGCTCGCGCACGCAGCGGATAAACTCGCGCGCCGCCGCGTCGGGGTCTTGCAGCGGCAGCGCAGCGAACCCCTGGAAGCGGTCGGGGCGCTTGGCGACCTCCTCGGCGAGATAGTCGTTCGCCCGGCGCGCGATCTCCACCGCCCTGGCCGGGTCGGCGATCGCCTGCACCGCCGGCGCGTTGAGCGACAGCAGCATCATCTCGATGCCGCGCGCGTCCATCTCGCGCAGCCGCCGGTCCTGGATGTCGAGCAGGCGCGCGCTCAGCTCGGTCCAGCAGGCTTCCGGCAAGGGACCATGCGAATCCTCCAGCGTGTCGGGAATGGCGAAATGCTCTTCGAGCGCGATCTTACCCTGCACGGCGCGCTCCGCTCCGATACACCGCCATGGTCTCCGCCGCCGCCATCAGTCGGCCGAGCGCTGCTGGTCGAGCCGCGCGCCAAGCATCTTGCCGCCCGGCAGCATCACCGCGAGCAGGCTGCCGCCCGGCTCGCCGCTCTTCAGCGGCGCAAAATACACGGTGATCTTGTCGCCCGGCTTGAGCGAGCTCTTCTCCCAGCCCTGCCGCCGCAGCAGCCCGGTCGAGCCGCCCTCGATCGAGTATTTGCCGGCCGGGCTCTTGCCGGCGGGCACGACGACATCCAGCCAGATATGCGGGTTGGTCCACTCCCAGCGCGCGACGACCGCGTTCTTCAGCTCGACCTCCTTAGTGCGGTCGAACATCGCAAAGGAATGGTGCGCCATCGCCGCGCCGGACAGCGTCAGCGCCGCCGCCAAGCCCGCAAGCGCCGGAAATATCCTCATAGACATGCCTTCCAACGTCATTTCACAAAGAGTTCGGGATGGTATCCGGTCTTGGGCGTGCACGTCAGGTCGTGAAGCTCCCAGCGCGGATCGGTCACCGCCTTGTAGGTGACGGTGGTGCGCATCGGCCTGGTCAGCGCGAGCTTGTCGGTGACCGTCACCTCGACGCTCAGCGTCTGCGGGTCGACGCGGTGGTAGCGTTCCTGGATCACGACCTGGTCGCTGTGCGGCACGCCGGTGCCGTCGATCGGCTCGTCCTTGACGCCGATGGTCTGCACCACCAGCGTCGTGCCCTCGTAGTGGCCGACCGAGTTGCCGGCGAAGAACTGCTCCAGATCGTCCGGCGCGGGCAGCGCGCGGCCGTCGAGCCAGACGCGGCGCGGCGGACCGTACTCGCGGGTCATCGCGACGCGGCCCGGCGTCTGCACGATCAGCAACGGCCCGTTCATGCCGGTGATGAACCGCGGCATCCCGGCAGGCAGGCAGGCGACGACCGGATCGTCGGTGCGCGTCCCCGCCGCCGCGTCGGCGACCCGCTTGTCCCAGGTCGCTTTGAACGCGCCGCGCAGTGGCGGCGTCCAGGGTGCCCACCCTTCCGGGCTGGCACCGTCGGCGTGGGGAGCGTCGGCGCGGGTCCAGACGCCGCTGAGGTCGGGCGCGCTCGGGTCGCCATACCAGCTCAGCGCCTGCGGCGGCGAAGCGGCCGGAGCCGTCTGCGCCGAATGCACGAAGAGGCACACCGACGCGGCACGATTGCGGCGCGCGGCCATAACCGCCACATGGGCCCGCAATGACCGCTGATCAATCCC
>NZ_CAHJXA010000037.1 GCF_903644135.1 Sphingomonas bacterium
ATAGCCGAGCCACCGCCCGGCCAGCCGGTCGCCGATGCTGGCGAGCACCGGGTCATCCTCGCCCAGCGGCGGCACCGAACTCAGCACATGCGTCGCGCGCGCCAGCGCTGCTGCGATGTCGGTGGCCCCCGCCGCCGGATCGAAGCGCAGCGTGCCGTCGCGGCCATCGCGCGTGGTGCCGGTCACCTGCCAGCCCTGCGCCGCCAGCCGCCGCCCGATCACCCCAGCCGCATAGCCATGACCCAGGATCAACAAGCGGCTCACGGCGTCTCCTCGGGGTAGCATCGCGTCGGCGGCCACCTATAGTGGCACGATGCTCGACATCCAGCGCAGCCTCGCCCAACCCATCTTGACACCCGCCGTCACCCGCCGCGAGGATTACCGCCCGCCGGCCTGGCTGGTGCCGACGGTCGACCTCGCCTTCGAGTTAGATCCGGCCGAGACGCGGGTCCGCGCGACGTTGGCGGTGACCCGCAACGGCCTGCACGCCGAGCCGCTGCGCCTCGACGGTGCCGGCCAGCGGCCCGTGTCGGTGAAGGTCGACGGTACCGCGATCGACGACTGGCAGCTCGACGGCGAGACGCTGGTGATCCCGCTCGCCGGCACCGCGCACATGATCGAGACCGAGGTCGCGATCCATCCCGAGCGCAACACCCAGTTGATGGGTCTCTACGCGTCCAGCGGCATCCTGTGCACGCAATGCGAGGCAGAGGGGTTCCGGCGCATCACCTTCTTTCCCGACCGCCCCGATGTGCTCAGCACCTATCGGGTGCGGATGAGCGCCGACCGCGCGCGCTTTCCGGTGCTGCTCGCCAATGGCGATCCGGTGGCGAGCGGCGGGGAGGAGGACGGTCGTCACTGGGCGGAATGGCACGACCCGTTCCCAAAGCCCTCCTACCTGTTCGCCCTCGTCGCCGGCGACCTCGCGGCCAATCGCGGCACCTTCACCACCGTGTCGGGGCGAGAGGTGCAGCTCGGCATCTGGGTGCGCGAGAGCGACCTCGCCCGCACCGATCACGCGCTCCACGCGCTCAAGCTGGCGATGGCGTGGGACGAGCAGGTCTATGGCCGCGAATACGACCTCGACGTCTTCAACATCGTCGCGGTCGAGGATTTCAACTTCGGCGCGATGGAGAATAAGGGGCTGAACATCTTCAACAGCCGCTACATCCTCGCCGACCCCGACACTGCCACCGATTACGATTACGACGCGATCGCCGCGGTGGTCGCGCACGAATATTTCCACAACTGGTCGGGCAACCGCGTCACCTGCCGCGACTGGTTCCAGCTGTCGCTCAAGGAAGGCTTCACCGTCTATCGCGACCAGTGTTTCTCGGCGGACCAGGGCTCGGCCGCGGTCAAGCGGATCGAGGATGTGCGCGGCCTGCGTGCCGGCCAGTTCCCGGAGGATGCCGGCCCCCTCGCCCATCCCGTGCGCCCCGAAAGCTATCAGGAGATCAGCAACTTCTACACCGCGACGATCTACAACAAGGGCGCGGAGCTGATCCGGATGATGGCGACGATGCTGGGCGCGCAGGCGTTTCGGGCAGCGACCGACCTGTATTTCCAGCGTTTCGACGGCACCGCCGCGACCTGCGAGGATTTCGTCGCCTGCATGGAGGAGGCGGGCGGTGTCGATCTGGCGCAGTTCCGCCTCTGGTACAGCCAGGCCGGCACGCCGCGCCTGGCGGTGGCGGTGGATCACGAGGCGGGCGGTGGCCGCGCGACGGTGAAGCTGGCGCAATCGGTGGCCGCGACCCCCGGCCAGCCAGACAAGTCGCCGATGCTGCTGCCGCTCAAGCTCAAGCTGTTCGGGGCGGAGACCGGCCGGCCGCTGACCGACGAGCGGCTCGTTCTGTTCGGCGACGGCGTTGGCAGCGTGACGTTCGAGGCGATCACCGAGCGGCCCGTCCTGTCGATCAACCGCGGCTTCTCCGCACCGATCGTGATCGAGAGCGACCGTACCGCCGCCGACCTTGCCTTTCTCAGCCGCCACGACGACGACCCGTTCGGCCGCTACGAGGCGATGCAGCAGTTGATGCTCGACACGCTGGTGGCGGGCGCGGTGGAAGGACGTGCGGACCATCAGGCCGTCGTCGCGGCGGTGAGCGCGACCTTGTCCGATCCGGCGCTCGACCCCGCCTTTGTCGCCGAGGCGGTGCTGCTGCCCAGCGAGAGCTTCGTCGGCGACCAGCTGGCGATGATCGATCCCGAAGCGATCTTCCGCGCGCGCGAAGCGCTGCGCCGCGAACTCGGCCGCGCGCTAGATGCGCAGTGGCGCGCTGCCTATGACGGCGCACGCGCGTTCTATGCCTATACGCCCGCCGCCAAGGGCTTGCGCCGGCTGCGCAACGTCGCGCTTGGCTATACCGCCGCCAGCGGTGCCGGGGATGCGGCCAAGCTCGCCTTCACCCAATTTGAGGCGGCGGACAACATGACCGATCGCCAGGCGGCGCTGGGCACGCTGGCGAATGGCGACGACCGCCCGTTCGGCGAGGAGCGGGTCGCGGCGCTCGACATCTTCTACAATCGCTATGCCGGCAACGGGCTGGTGCTCGACAAATGGTTCCAGACGCAGGCGCTGTCGACCCGCGCCGACACCGGCGCGGCGGTGGCGGAGCTGGTGCGCCATCCCGACTTCACCCTCGCCAACCCGAACCGCGCGCGCTCGCTGATCGGCGCGTTCGGGGTCAATCAGCGCGCCTTCCACACCGCCGACGGATCGGGCTATCGCTTCCTCGCCGATCAGCTGATCGCGCTCGACCAGCTCAACCCGCAGACCGCGGCCAAGCTGCTGCCGCCGCTCGGCCGTTGGCGGCGGGTCGATGCCGGTCGCGCCGGCCTGATGCGCGCCGAGCTGGAGCGGATCGTCGCGACAGCCGGGCTGTCGAAGGACCTGTTCGAGCAGGCGTCGAAGAGCCTGGGCTGACGGAACCCGCCACCCCCGTCGCTCGCTTGGTTGGGACGGGAGCGATGACATGGCGTGCAAGGCAGTCTTCTTCGACATCGACGGCACGCTGGTCGATAGCAACGGGCTGCATGTCGAGGCCTGGCAACGCGCCTTTGCGGAAGCAGGGCATGACATCGCGAACGAGGCGATTGCCGGCCAGATCGGCAAGGGTGCCGACAATCTGGTCCCCGCGCTAATCCCTGGTAGCGACGACGATGCGGCCGAGGCGCTGGGCGACCGCCACGGCGCGATCTTCAAGGGCGACTGTATCGACCGGGCGCGCGCCTTTCCGCACGCCCGCGACCTGATCTTGCGGGTCCACGACGCTGGGCTGCGCATCATCCTCGCCTCGTCCGCCAGCGAGGAGGAGCTGAAGCATTATTGCGATCTGCTCGACATCGGCGACCTGGTCGATGTTGCGACCACGATCGACGACGTCGGCACCTCCAAGCCGGCGCCCGACATCTTCGCGGTGGCGCGCGACAAGGCGGGAATCGACGCCGCCGACGTGGTGGTGGTCGGCGACGCGCCCTACGACATGGACGCGGCCCGCAAGTGCGGCATGGTGCGGGTCGCGGTGCGGTCGGGCGGCTTCGCCGACGACGCGCTGTTCGAGGCGGGGGCTCAGACGATCTATGACGACGTCGCCGACCTGCTCGCCGGGTTCGACGCCTCGCCGCTCGCGCGCTAGAACAACCGGCCACCTTCGGGGACGGGCTTGTCCGGCCCGATCAGCACCACCTCCCCGTCGGCGTCGGGGAAGCCGAGCGTCAGCACCTCGCTCATCATCGGCCCGATCTGCCGCGGCGGGAAGTTGACCACCGCCGCGACCTGCCGCCCAATCAGCGCCTCGGGCGAGTAATGTACGGTGATCTGCGCCGACGAGCGCTTGATGCCGATATCGGGCCCGAAATCGATGCCGAGCTTGGTCGCCGGCTTGCGCGCCTCGGGGAACGGCTCGGCGGTGACGATGGTGCCGACGCGGATGTCGAGCTTCAGGAAGTCGTTAATCGTCGCCATCATGCCACGCCGTCAGACGAGCCGGCAAAGCCGGCCCGCTGGCCGCCGTGGCGAGTCCTCGCTTTGCTGGCGCAAAGCGAGGGCCGCCCGCGCCTAAAAATCGACATCATCATAATGCGCCGGCGGCGACAGCATCTCGATCCGCTCCGACAGCAGCGGGCGGAAGCTCGGCCGGCTCTTCAGCCCGCGATACCAGCGCGCGGTCTGCTCATGGCTTTGCCAGTCGATGCCGCCGAGATAGTCGGTGACCGAGATCTGCGCAGCGGCGGCGAGGTCGGCGAGGCTCATCGTCGCGCCGCCCAGCCAATTGCGGTGGTCGAGCAGGTAATCGACATAGTCGAGGTGGCGGATTGCCGCCTTCATCGCCTCGCGCAGCGCCTTGGCGTCGGGGCTGGCACGGCTGGCGAGCCGCTTCTCCATCCGCTCGTACAGCAGCGGCCCGGTCACGTCCCGATAGAAGGGCCCATCGAACCAGGCGACCAGCCGGCGGATCTCGGCGCGGTTGGCGGCGGTGCCGTTGATCGTCGCCGCCTTGTCGACCGTCTCCTCAAAATATTCGCAGATCGCCATCGAGTCGATCAGCGGCGCGCCGGGGCGGCTGGTGTCGACCATCACCGGCGTCTGCCCGGCCGGGTTCATGTCGAGGAACTCGTCGCGCCGCGCCCAGGGCGACTCGCGGACGAGTTCGTAGCCGACGCCCTTCTCACCCAGCAGCAGGCGCACCTTGCGGCTGAACGGGCAGAGCGGGAACTGATAGAGCTGCCACATCGCGGCTTCTTACCGCACCCCGGGCTGGCGTCCAGCCGCCCAGGCACGGCCGGGCGTTATTGACCCTGGTCGAGCGACCCCGCCGCGGCAATCAGCGGCCCGAGCGCGGCGCGCAGCCGGTCGGCGGTACGGCGCAGCTCCGCCGCTTCCGTCACCGCCCCGCCCGCAACCGCGCCAGCGGTGGCGACGGCGCGGCGCGAACCCTCATACAGGTGCCGCTCGAACTCGGGATCGCGGCGATGCTCGACCGAGCGCAACGTGTCGTCGGCGCGGACATGGTCGCGCGGATCGGTCAGCGCGGCGAGCGGCCCGACCTTGGTGTCGAGGACGATGCCGGCAAGCGAGGCGATCTGCAGCGCGATCACGTCCTGCGCCGCCGGGTCCGAAAGGACGCGGGCGGCGTCGCCGGCGGAAGGCCGCGGCGGACCCGATTGCGCGACCGCGGGCGAGGCGATGACCAGCAGGGCGAGGGCGAGGGGCAGCTTCATCGACGCGACTCCGACTTTCCTGGCGTTACAGACCTTTATAGCGATCCTACTCCGCCGCTTCCAGTACCGGCTCGGCAAGCGGCTGCGGCAGGCGGGTCAGCATCTCCTTGGGGACGACCTGCCAGAAGCGGCCGACCGTGCGGTGCCAGTCTGCGAGCAGGCCATTGGACCATTTGCTGTCTGTCGCCAGCGCATGGTCGCGCACTAGATCGTGCAGCACGCCCTCCCAATAGGCGGTGGCGACGCGCTGCCAGACGACGTTGTCGGGGTTGGCGCGCCGCTCGAAGCTGTCATCGCCGTCATAGACGAACGCCATGCCGCCGGTCATGCCGGCCCCGAAATTCTGGCCGACCGGCCCCAGCACGACCGCGACGCCGCCGGTCATATACTCGCAGCCATTGGCCCCGCAGCCCTCGACCACCACGCTCGCACCCGAGTTGCGCACCGCGAAACGCTCGCCCGCCTGGCCCGCCGCGAACAGCCGCCCGCTGGTCGCGCCGTACAGCACGGTGTTGCCGATGATGGTATTGTCCTGGCTGGCGAGCGGCGACGACACCGCCGGGCGGACGACGATGACACCGCCCGACAGTCCCTTGCCGACATAGTCGTTGGCATCGCCCAGCACCTCCAGCGTCACGCCCTTGCACAGGAACGCGCCGAGGCTCTGCCCGGCCGAGCCGCGCAGCCGGATGGTGACATGGCCGTCCGCCAGCTTCGCCATGCCGAAGGTGCGCACGATCTCGCTCGACAGCCGCGTTCCGACCGCGCGGTGGACGTTGCGCACCGAATAGGTGAGCTGCATCTTTTCGCCGCGGCTGAAGACGGCGGCGGCATCCTTGATGATCTGCGCGTCGAGGCTGTCTGGCACCTCGTTGCGGAAGGTCGAGAGCGAGAAGCGCCGCTCGGCATCGGTCGCGTCGACCTTGGCGAGAATCGGGTTGAGGTCGAGGTCGTCGAGATGCTCGGCACCGCGGCTGACCTGACGAAGGAACTCGGTGCGGCCGATCACCTCGTCGAGGCTGCGCACCCCCAGCCGCGCCAGGATGTCGCGCACCTCCTCGGCGATGAAGGTCATCAGGTTGATAACCTTCTCGGGCGTGCCGCCGAACTTGCTGCGCAACGCCGCATCCTGGGTGCAGACGCCGACCGGACAGGTGTTCGAATGGCACTGGCGCACCATGATGCAGCCCATGGCCACCAGGCTCAGCGTACCGATGCCGTACTCCTCCGCGCCCAGGATGGCGGCGATGACGATGTCGCGCCCGGTCTTCAGCCCGCCATCGGCGCGCAGCCGGATGCGCCCGCGCAGGCCGTTGAGGGTCAGCGTCTGGTTGACCTCACTCAGCCCCATCTCCCACGGCGTGCCGGCGTACTTGATGCTGGTCTGCGGGCTGGCACCGGTGCCGCCGACATGACCGGAGATCAGGATGACGTCGGCATGGGCCTTGGCGACGCCGGCAGCGACGGTGCCGATGCCGGCCGACGACACCAATTTGACGCAGACCCGCGCGCGCGGGTTGATCTGCTTCAGGTCGTAGATCAGCTGCGCCAGATCCTCGATCGAATAGATGTCGTGGTGCGGCGGCGGGCTGATCAGCATCACGCCGGGCGTCGCATGGCGCAGCCTGGCGATGAACTCCGTCACCTTGAAGCCGGGCAGCTGGCCACCCTCGCCGGGCTTGGCCCCCTGCGCGACCTTGACCTCGATCTCCTCGCAGGCGTTGAGATACTCCGCCGTCACGCCGAACCGCCCCGACGCGATCTGCTTTATCGTCGAGTTGGCGTTGTCGCCATTGGCATAAGGGGTGTAGCGGGCATGGTCTTCGCCGCCCTCCCCCGACACCGCCTTGGCCCCGATCCGGTTCATCGCGATCGCCAGCGTCTCGTGCGCCTCCGGGCTGAGCGCGCCCAGCGACATGCCGGGCGTGACGAAGCGCTTCCTGATCTCGGTGATCGCCTCCACCTGATCGATCGGCACGGCCTCGCTCGGCAAATTGAACTGGAGCAGGTCGCGCAGGTACACCGGCGGCAGGTCGGCGACGCCGCGCGCGAACTGGAGATACTGGGTGTAGTTGTCGGTCGCCACCGCGCTCTGCAGCAGGTGCATCAGCTGCGCCGAATAGGCGTGGGTCTCGCCATCGGCGCGCTGGCGATAGAAGCCGCCGACCGCCAGGCGCGCGACCCCCTGATCAAAGGCAAGCTCGTGGCGCTTGGCGGCGCTGTAGTGGAGCGAGGCATAGCCCTCGCCGCTGATCTTCGCCGGCATCCCGGGGAAGAGGTCGGCGACGAGGCTGCGGCTGAGGCCCACCGCCTCGAAATTATAGCCACCGCGATAGGAGGAGATCACCGCGATCCCCATCTTCGACATGATCTTGAGCAGCCCCTCCTCGATCGCGACGCGATGGCGGGTCAGGCAGGTGTCGAGGTCGAGGTCACCGAACAGCCCGCGCGCATGGCGGTCGGCGATCGCCGCCTCGGCCAGGTAGGCGTTCACCGTGGTCGCGCCGACGCCGATCAGCACCGCGTAATAGTGCGTGTCGAGGCACTCGGCCGACCGCACGTTGATCGATGCATAGCTGCGCAGGCCGCGCCGGACGAGATGGGTGTGGACCGCCGCCGCCGCCAGCACGCCGGCGATGGCGATCCGCTCCTCGCCAACCGCCTCGTCGGTCAGGAACAGCTCGCTGCGCCCCTCGCGCACCGCCTGTTCGGCCTCGTTGCGGATACGCTGGATCGCCGCGCGCAGTTTCTCCGGCCCGCCGCTCGCCTCGAAGGTGCAGTCGATCATCGCCACCGCACGACCGAAATGCGCCTTGAGCCGCGTCCAGTGCGCGCCGGTCAGCACCGGCGAGTCCAGCACCAGCACCCGCTCGCGCTGGTCGCGCACGTCAAGGATGTTGGCGAGATTGCCGAACCGGGTCTTGAGCGACATGACGTGCCGCTCGCGCAAGCTGTCGATCGGCGGGTTGGTCACCTGGCTGAAGTTCTGGCGGAAGAACTGGCTGATCAGCCGCGGCTTGTCGCTGATGACCGCCAGCGGGGTATCGTCACCCATCGAGCCGATCGCTTCCTTGCCGGCCTCGACCATAGGCGACAGGATCAGCTCCATGTCCTCCATCGTCTGACCGGCGGCGACCTGGCGCTGCGCCAGCTCGGCGCGCGGGTAGCGCACGATCGGATCGCCTTGCGCCGGCGGCAGGTCCTTGAGGGTGTGGAACTCGCCGATCATGCCGGCATAGTCCTGCTCGCCGGCGATGCGGTCCTTGATCGCGCGGTCGTCGAGCACGACGCCCTCGGCAAGGTCGATCGCGATCATCTGCCCCGGCCCCAGCCGGCCCTTTGCGACGACGGTGCTTTCCGGCACCGGCACCATGCCGCTCTCGGAGCCGACGATAAGCAGGCCGTCGCTGGTGCGGGTGTAGCGCAGCGGGCGCAGCGCGTTCCTGTCCATGCCGGCCACCGCCCAGCGGCCGTCGGTCATCACCAGCGCGGCGGGGCCGTCCCACGGCTCCATGACGCTGGCGAGGTAGCGGTACATGGCGACATGGCTGTCGGGCGTATCCTGCCCCTCCGCCTCGGGCACCAGCATCAGCTTAGCGGTCGGCGCATCGCGGCCCGAACGGCAGATCGCCTCGAACACGGCATCCAGCGCGGCAGTGTCGCTCGCGCCGGCGGGGATCACCGGCTTGATGTCCTCCGAATGCTCGCCGAACGCCAGGCTCGCCATGCGGATCTCGTGGCTGAGCATCCAGTTCTTGTTGCCGCGAACCGTGTTGATCTCGCCGTTATGGGCAAGGCAGCGGAACGGCTGCGCCAGCCACCATTGCGGGAAGGTGTTGGTCGAATAACGCTGGTGGAACAGCGCCACCCGGCTCTCGAAGCGCTGGTCGGTCAGGTCGGGGTAGAACACCGACAGGCTCTCGGCGAGGAATAACCCCTTGTAGACGATCGAGCGGCACGACAGCGAGCAGATGTAGAAGCCTTGGATCTGCGCGGCGATGACGCGCTTCTCGATCCGGCGACGGACGAGGTATAGGTTCTTCTCATATTCGGCCTCGTCGACCTCCTCCGGCAGCGGCCCGGCGATCATGATCTGCTCGATCTCGGGCCGGGTCGCCTGCGCCTTGAGGCCGATCACCGATACGTCGACTGGCACCTGCCGCCAGCCATAGATGGTGTAGCCCGCCTCGATCACGGCGCTCTCGACGATGGTCCGGCAACTCTCCTGCGCGCCGAGGTCGGTGCGCGGCAGGAAGATCATGCCGACCGCCAGCCGGTTGGGCTTGGGCCGGTGCCCCGACAGCGCGATTGCGTCATCGAAGAAGCGCAGCGGCAGGTCGACGTGCAGCCCCGCGCCGTCGCCGGTCTTGCCGTCGGCGTCGACCGCGCCGCGGTGCCACACCGCCTTCAACGCATCGATCGCCGACTGGACTACGCGGCGCGAGGCGGTGCCGTCGGTCGCGGCGACCAGGCCGACACCGCACGCGTCGGACTCGAACTCGGGTCGGTACATGCCCTCGGCGGCGAGGCGGGCGCGCTGGTCGCTCAAGGGAATGGTCACGGCGTCTTGGCCGGCGGCACGGCGCGAGGCGAGGCAGCCTTGCTCTTGCCCGGCGGCGGCAGGTCCTTGGTCGCTTCGGCGACCTTGGCCATGAACTCGGGCGCGGCCTTGACCATCTCCGGCACGAACGCCTGCATCGCCTGCGCCATGTCGGGGCTCATCATCAGCGTCATCTGATCGGCGGCATAGGCCTGGCCGGTCGGCGTCGCGAAGAACCGGTCCAGCTCGCCAAGCTGCACTCCGGTGAAGCGGCGCGCATAAGCGTGCGCCAGCGCGTCGCGCACGCCCGGCTCCACCTGAGTCATCAGCTTGGCCATCTCGTCGCCGACCGCGTTCATGGTGAGCGCCATGCGCTGCTGGAAATACGGGTCGTTCTTGGCCGCCATCTGGCCCAGCGTCTCATTGTCCTCGGGCTTGCCGGTCGGCTTGCCCATCATGCCGGGGATCAGGTCGCCCGGCTTCATCGCCATGGTCTGCGCGATCGAGCTCTGCATGAACGGCCCCATCATCGTGCGCATCATCCGCGCATAGGTGCCGGCCGGCCAGATACGGTCGATCACCGGCTTCGCAGCGGCAAGGCGCACCGGGTCGGTGGGCGGGATCAGCTGGACGGCGAACACCGGCTGCGGGGCGGCTGCCGGCACCGATGGCGTCGTCTGCGCCAGGGCGGGCGTCGCCGCCAGCAAGGCCGCCGCTATCGCTGTCTCCATCATCATGCCGCCACCCTCTCGCTCTCTGCCTTTGCCTTCAGCCATGCGTGCATGGTCGCCGCCACGTCGCGCCCGTCGCGGATCGCCCACACCACCAGGCTCGCGCCCCGCACGATATCGCCCGCCGCGAACACGCCGTCGAGACTGGTCATCAGCGTCTTGCCGTCGACCAGCACCGTGCCCCAGCGGCTGACCCCCAGCTCGGCCGCACCGAACAGCGTCGGCAGGTCCTCCGCGTCGAACCCCAGCGCCTTGATCACCAGGTCCGCGCCCAGCGCATAGTCGCCGCCCGGATCATGCTCCGGCGAGCGCCGCCCGCTCGCATCGGCCGCGCCGAGCCGCATCCGGCGGACCTGGACGCCGCTCACCTGGCTCTCGCCGTCGAACGCCAGCGGCGCGGACAACCAGACGAACTCGGCCCCCTCCTCCTCGGCATTGGCGACCTCGCGCGGGCTGCCGGGCATGTTCGTGCGGTCGCGGCGGTACAGGCACTGGACGCTCGCCGCCCCCTGGCGGACCGCGGTGCGGACGCAATCCATCGCTGTGTCGCCGCCACCGATCACCACCACCCGCTTGCCGGCGGCGTCGAGGCTGCCGTCGTCGAACGCCGGCACCGCGTCGCCGAACCCCTTGCGGTTGGAGGCGGTCAGGTAATCCAGCGCCTCGACCACGCCGCCCGCGCCGACTCCGGGTGCCTCGACCTGCCGCGCCTTGTAGACGCCCGTCGCGATCAGCACCGCGTCATGCCGCTGGCGCAGCTCGTCGAGCGAGGCATCGACGCCGACCGCAAAGCCTTCATGGAAGACAATGCCACCCGCCTGCAGCCGCTCGACCCGGCGCATCACCACCAGCTTCTCCAGCTTGAAGCCGGGAATGCCATAGGTCAGCAAGCCGCCGGCCCGGTCGTGGCGGTCATAGACATGGACGTCATAGCCATGGCCGCGCAGATACTCCGCCGCGGTCAACCCGGCCGGTCCGGCCCCGATCACCGCCACCGACTGGCCTCGCGCGCGCCCGGCTACCAGCGGCTCCACCCATCCCTCCTCCCAGGCGGTGTCGGTGATGAACTTCTCGACCGAGCCGATCGTCACCGCGCCATGGCCGGAGAACTCGATCACACAATTGCCCTCGCACAGACGATCCTGCGGGCAGATGCGGCCGCAGATCTCGGGCATCGCCGAGGTGGCGTTGCTCAGCTCGTACGCCTCGCGCAGCCGCCCTTCGGCGGTCAGGCGCAGCCAGTCGGGGATGTGGTTGTGGAGCGGGCAATGCACTGCGCAATAAGGCACGCCGCATTGCGAGCAGCGCCCGGCCTGGTCCTCGGCGCTGGGCACGGCATAGCGCTCCGCGATCTCGGCGAAGTCCTCGGCACGCTGGGCAGGTTCGCGCTTGGCCGGATAGGCCTGCTGCCGCACCACGAACTTGAGCATCGGATCGTCGGCCATGGCGGTCCTATCGGCTGTCGTTGGCGATCTACCGCCAACAACAGCTTATATCAAGACAGCTGTACTTACCTGTCTTGATCTTCTAAGCCACGGGCGCGTGATGCGGCTGACATGTTAGCAGAGAAAAAGGTCCGCTTAGCTCCCTATCCAAGCGTCAGCCATGCCAAGGCGGCTCCACCGGCGATGATCCGATACCATCCGAACGGTGCAAACCCGTGCCGTCCCACCAAGGTGACGAACCAACGCACCACCAGCAACGCGACGACGAACGCGACTGCGCTGCCCAGCAGGATCGCCAGAGGCCCGACGCCGCCTGCCACCGTCAGAGCTTGGCGATGCTTGACCACCTCCAGCGCGCTCGCCCCCAGCATCGTCGGAATGGCGAGGAAGAACGAGAACTCGGCCGCCGTGCGCCGCTCCACCCCGAGCGCCACCGCACCCAGGATCGTCGCGCCCGAGCGGCTCACCCCCGGCACCATCGCCAGGCACTGCACCACGCCGATCGCCAGCGCGGTGCCGAGCGGGATGTCGGCGACGCCCCTGATCGTGCCGGGCTTCGCCACCCGCTCGACCAGCAGGATCGCGACGCCGCCGACCAGCAGCGCCACCGCCACGACCTCCGCATTGCCGAGCAGTGCCTCGATCCGCTTGTGCAGCGCCAGCCCGATCACCGCGGCCGGCGCGAACGCGACCGCCAGGTTGCGCACGAACCGCCACGCCCCCGGCTCGCGCCGCACCAGCCCGGCCACCACCGTCCACACCGTCCGCCAATACAGCACGACGATCGCCAGGATCGCGCCAAGCTGGATGACGACGTTGAACAAGGCCCAATGCTCGGCATCGTAGCCGAGCAGCCGCGTCGCCAGGATCAGGTGGCCGGTCGAGGAGACCGGCAGGAACTCGGTGATACCCTCGACGATGCCGAGGATCAGGATCGTGAGGAGGTCGGTCATGGTGTCGTCCGTCGATCAGGCGGTGGTTTCCGCCCGCCGCGCGAAGCGGCCGGCGCGCTGGAAGCGGACCAGCCAATGCGGTGCGACCGCGGCAAGCGGGGTCGGCGTGACGCCCAGCGCCTCCAGCCCCGCTGCACCCGCCGTGACGACGCTGTCCCGCTCCAGCATCAGCCACTGGTCCCAGCTGATCGGCGCGCCCGGCAGGAACCCCGCCCGCGCGATCGCCGCGCCGGCGAAGTCGGGCAGCTCAAGGAAGCGCGCCTTGCGGCCCGTTGTCGCCGCGATCCAGTGCAGCAACTCTGCCATGGTCAGGATATCGGGACCGCCCAGCTCGAACGTCTGCCCCGCCGCCGTGCCGGGATCGACCACCGCCGCCGCGACCGCATCGGCGACGTCGCCGACGAACACCGGCTGAAAGCGGGCACCGGCGCGCAGGACCGGTACGATCGGGGCCTTCTCGATCATCGCGGCGAAGCGATTGATGAACTGGTCCTCGCGGCCGAACACCGTCGAAGGCCGCAGGATCGTCGCGCCGGGCATAGCGTCGCGCACCGCCGCCTCTCCCGCCGCCTTAGAACGCGCATAGGCGGCGGGAGAGGCCAAGTCCGCTCCGATCGCCGAGACGTGGATAAAGGTCGCGACGCCGGCCGCCGCCGCCGCCCGTGCCACCGTGCCCGCGCCATCGGCCTGGACGCGAACCATATCCGCGCCGAACGTGCCGGCGAGGTTCACCACCGCCCGCGCCCCAGCGACGGCCTGCGCGATCGTGTCGGGGCGGGTCACGTCGGCAGCGACGAACTGGGTCTGGCCGAGCCCGCCGAGCGGCTTCAGGAAGAACGCCTGCCGCGGATCGCGCTGTGCGACGCGGACGCGCGCGCCGGCCTTCATCAGCGCCTGCGCGACATAGCGGCCGACAAAGCCACCGCCGCCGATCAGCGTCACCAATCCATCCATCATCCGCACCACCGCCATCTCTCGATCGACGCCGCCTTGCCCGCGGGTGCGTCGGTTGACAAGGCCGCCGGCCCTGCCCTAGGGCCCGCCGCCTACCCGGGCTTTCCAAGCCCCCGTGCCCAGATGGCGGAATTGGTAGACGCACCAGCTTCAGGTGCTGGCGGTC
>NZ_CAHJXA010000038.1 GCF_903644135.1 Sphingomonas bacterium
GCGCCACATAGGCGGCCGAACGGTCGACCTTGGTAGGGTCCTTGCCGCTGAACGCGCCGCCGCCATGCGGGGCCGCGCCGCCATAGGTGTCGACGATGATCTTGCGCCCGGTCAGCCCGGCATCGCCGTCGGGTCCGCCGATCTCGAACTGGCCGGTCGGGTTGATGTAGATCTTGGTCTCGTCGGTAATGTAGCCATCGGGCAGGATGTCATGGAACGCGCCCATCACATGGTCGCGTAGGACGGCATATTTGGCGGGATCGGCGTTGTCGCCCTTCTCGCAATAGCCGGGCGCGTGCTGGGTGGAGACGACCAGCGCGGTGGCGCGCACCGGCAGCTCGTTCTCGTAATACAGCGTCACCTGGCTCTTGGCGTCCGGCTCCAGGAACGGTGCCGCGCCGGAATGGCGGTCGGCGGCAAGCCGCTCCAGGATCTTGTGGCTGTAATAGAGCGTCGCCGGCATCAGGCCGGGGGTCTCGTCGGTGGCATAGCCGAACATGATGCCCTGGTCGCCTGCGCCCTCGTCCTTGTTGCCGCTCTCGTCCACGCCCATCGCGATGTCGGCGGACTGCGGGTGGAGATTGTTGGAGAAGTCGAAGGTCTGCCAGTGGAAGCCGGCCTGCTCATAGCCGATCGCCTTGACGGTGGCGCGGACAGCCGCCTCGATCTCGTCGAGCACGCCATCGGCCCAGTTGCCGTCGGTGTCCATGATGCCCTGGCCGCGGATCTCGCCGGCGATGACGACCTTGTTGGTCGTGGTCAGAGTCTCGCAGGCGACGCGCGCCTGCGGGTCCTTGGACAGGAACAGGTCGACGATCGAGTCGCTGATCTGGTCGGCGACCTTGTCGGGATGGCCCTCGGAGACGGATTCGGAGGTGAAGAGGTAGCTGGAACGCATGGGGTTTCCTTATGATGATAGGAAAGCCCGGCCGTTGCCATGCCATATAAAGCTTTCCTTATATGCCCCTAGCGGCGCTGGCGACGCATGGCAACGCCGCTCGCGAACAGGGCGATGCCGACCAGCGCCGCCATCAAATTGCCGAAGCGGGCGAACAGCGTCGGCGGCAGGGCAGGGGGGATCGCCGCCTCGATCGCGCCGGCGTGCTCGTGCGGTACGGTGGCGATCAGACGGCCATCGGCGGCGATGATCGCGCTGATCCCGGTGGGTGTCGCGCGGATGATCGGCAGCCCCTCCTCGATCGCGCGCATCCGCGCCTGTGCGAGGTGCTGCGGCGGTCCCCAGCGGCCAAACCAGGCGTCGTTGCTGGGATTGAACAGCAACGCGGGGCGGTGGGCACGATCGACCACCTCGCCGGAGAAGACGATCTCATAGCAGAGCTGCACGCCGATCGCGCCGACGCCGGGGAAGACGAGGTTGCGCGGGCCGGGGCCGGGGTCGAAGTCCATGTCGCCGGGCACCAGCCGAGCGAGGCCGAGCGGCTTCAGCAGCCATGGCATCGGCAGATACTCGCCGTAAGGGACGAGGTGCGCCTTGTCGTAGCGACCGGTCAACCGCGCCCGCGCATCAACTGCGAACACCGAATTGCCCGCGCCGACCATCTGCCCGCGCCGGTCGAAGCGCAGCGAGTCGCCACCCGTCATCAGCATGTCGCGCGAGCCCAGTAACGCCGCGATCCGCCGCCGCGCCGCCCAAGGCAAGGAACCGGCATAGGCATAGGCGACGAGCGGATAACCGTCCTCGACATAGTCGCGCAGCATCCCCTCGGGCCAGACCACCAGCCGCGGGGCGGGGCCGGGCCGGCCGGACAGCCGCGCCATTGCCGCGAAGGTGCGGGGGCCGTCGTCGTCGCTGCGGTCCTGCTGGCTGATGTTCGGTTGGACGACGCGGACGCGGGGTGCGTCGGCGGGAAGGGCGACCGGCGTATCCGTCAGGTAGCTGACTGCCTGAGCCGCCATGCCGCCGGATGCCGCGACCACGACGGCACCGATGGCAAGCGGTCGTCGCGAGCGGACGGCCATCAGCACCAGCCCCGCCGCCGCGATCGTCAGCCCCGACAGCGCGTATGTCCCCACCCATGCCGCCACCGCCGCGACCGGCTGCACCGGCACCCAGATCACCGCCAGCGGGTCCCAGGCATAGCCGGTGAAGACCGTCGCGCGCAGCCACTCGGCGGCGATCCACGCCCCGGCGAACACCAGCACGAACGGCAAGTCCGCGCGCGTCTCGTTCCGGAACCGCCACGCCACCCCCGCCGCCATCGCCGGGTACACCGCCAGATACAGCGCCAGCGCGACGGCGGCGGCATAGCCCAGCACCGGCGGCATTTTGTCCTGGAAATCAAAGGCGTGCTGGAACCAGTTGTCGTTGACGGTGAAGTGGCCGAGCCCGAACAGCCACCCGCGCCAGAGCGCCACGCGCACTGACGACGCTCCATTCACCAGCAGCATCCAGACGGCGACGCACAGCAGCGTCAGCGGCCACGATTCCCACGGTGCGAACCCGCACGCGGCGAGCGCGCCAAGGACGAGGCAAATGAGGGCAGGGGGCAGGCGGCGAACCATTATCCGAAGCGGCTACACGATCCTCCCCGGCACGGGGAGGGGGACCATGCGCAGCATGGTGGAGGGGCCTTGCCGCCGACGCGTCGTATGCGGCTCAGCTCTCCACCCCGGCTCCGGCGCGGTCCCCCTCCCCGTGCCCGGGAGGATCGCCTATATGGCCCGGATGACACTGCGCCCTTTCCATCTCGCCTTCCCGGTCCACGACCTCGCCGCCGCGCGCGCGTTCTACGGCGGCGTGCTGGGCTGCGCGGAGGGTCGGTCGAGCGAGCAATGGATCGATTTCGATCTATATGGCCATCAGATCGTCGCCCATCTCGATTCCGCCGCCAAGCCGGTCGTTGTCGAGAACTCGGTCGATGGCCATGACGTGCCGGTGCCGCATTTCGGCGTGGTGCTGACCATGACGGACTGGCGGGCGATGGCCGACCGGCTGGAGGCGGCCGGCACGCGGTTCGGCATCGCGCCGCATCTGCGCTTCGTCGGCCAGCCGGGCGAGCAGGCGACGATGTTCTTCCGCGACCCCAGCGGCAACGCGCTGGAGTTCAAGGCGTTTGCCGACGACGCGATGCTGTTCGCGACATCCTTCCGACCGCAGGAGCAGATGGCATGACCACCCAGCCGGTCGAGGTCGACATCCCCCACACGCTGGGCAAGGCAGCCGCCCGGGCGCGGGTCGAGGGCGGCTTCGGCCAGATCGCCGACATGATCCCTGGCGGCCACGTCACCGAGCATCACTGGGAGGGCGACAGCCTGACCTTCACGATCGAGGCGCTGGGTCAGCGGATCGCCAGCCGGCTCGATATCTTCGACGCGCGCGTTCACGCGACCGTCAATCTGCCGCCGTTCCTGGCTTTGTTCGCCGAAGCGATCCGCGCCAAGCTGGCCAAGGAAGGGACGGTGTTGCTGAAGTGACGATCAGCCGGCGCTGACCCGCCACACCGCATCGCCCACGTCGTCGGCGATCAGCAGCGCGCCCGCCTTGTCGGTGACGACCCCGACCGGCCGCCCCTGCGCCTTGCCGTCCGCCGACAGGAAGCCGGTCAGCACGTCGACCGGCTTGGCATCGGGCAGCGGGAAGCCGTTCGCTCCGAAGGGCACATACACGACCTTGTACCCCGACAGCGGCTTGCGGTTCCACGAGCCATGCTCGCCGATGAATGCGCCGTGCGCCCAATGCTCCCCCAGCTTTGCGTCGGCCGAGAAGGCGAGGCCGAGTGCCGCGACATGCGGCCCCATCGCATAGTCCGGGCGCTTGGAATATTCCTGCAAGGCCGGGTTCTTGGGTTCGACGCGGTCGTCGGGATAGCCGCCCCAATAATACCAGGGCCAGCCGAACTGATCGCCGAATTCGACCTGGGTCAGGTAGTCGGGCGCGAGATCGGAGCCGATCATGTCGCGCTCGTTGACCACCGTCCACAGCCCGCCGTTCCAGGGATTGATCGCCATGCCGTTGGGGTTGCGCAACCCCGCGCCGAAGATGCGCATGGTCTTCTCGGCTGGCCAGACCTGCAGGATGTTGGCGCGATACTGCTCGGCGGCGAGGCCGTTGTCGGCGATGTTGGTCGACGAGCCGACCGACACGTACAGGGTGCGCCCGTCGCCGGCGGGGATGACGTTGCGCGCCCAGTGGTTACCGCCGCCGGGCAGCTTGACCACCAGCTCGGGGGTGGCGGTGATCCGGGTCGCGCCGTCTGTATAGGGCACCCGTACCAAGGCGTCGGTGTCGGCGATGTAGAGCTGGCCCTTGAACAAGGTCATGCCGTGCGGCGAGTGCAGCCCGGTCATGAACACCGTCCTGGTCTCGGCAACGCCATCGCCATCGGCGTCGCGCAGCAAGGTGATGCGGTCGGGCGACGCGCCGCCAGCGCCGGCGGTGCCGAGCAGCCAGCGCATCACCGTCATGGTGATGCCGTTCCCCGGACGCGGCGGCGAGTTGCTCTCGGCGACCAGCACGTCGCCATTGGGCAGCCGGTAGAGCCAGCGCGGATGGTCGAGCCCGGTGGCGAACGGCCGGACCTTCAGCCCGGCTGCGGCGACCGGCGTTGCGCCATCGTGCCAGCCGACCGCCTTGGCGACGCCCACCGTGGGGATGATCTGGCCACGCGGCTCGCCGATCGTCGGGCGGCGACCGGTGACGGCTGCGAGCGGCAGCTGTGCCTGGTCGGGCCAGCCGAGATAGACAGCAATGCCGACGGCGACGACGAGGACGAGCGCGAGGACGCGCAGGACGTACTTGAACATGGCGGCAAGGTAGGCGGGACCGGCAGCCGCGACAATGGTTGCCTGCTTGCACTAGAAGGCCGCCGGCATCGCTGCCGACGGCCTTGCTCTGTCATCGGACCGAGGGCGAGGACGTCAGTCCTGCGGCGACGTCACGCCTTGACGTGCTGCGAGATGTACTTGTTCATCTCGAACATCGTGCACTTGTCGCGGCCGAACACCTTCTTCAGCTTGGCGTCCGCCACGATCTCACGCTTGTTCTCCGGATTCTGCAGCTTGTGGGCCTTGATATAGTCCCACACCTTGCTGATCACCTGGCTGCGCGGCAACTTGTCGTTGCCGACGATCGCGCCGAGTTCGGGCGAGGGCTGGACGGGGGCATGGATGCCGGTGCCGGAGTTGGTCTGCTTGACGGCAGTCTTCTTCGCGGCTGTTTCCTGTTTGGCGGTGGCCATCGGGGGTCCTTCCTGTTGGCGGCCGACGCTCCCAGCCGGAGCGCCGGAGCGCCGGGGCGCGGGAATTACGCTTTGGTGAGCGCGTCCGCCTTGTGCGCCGCCTTGCCGCCCTTGTCACTCTTTACGATGAACTGCGGATCGTCCTTGGAAGCGCGGATCGTCTGGCTCTTGATCTTGGTGTCGCTGGTCTGTTTCTTCTCGACCTTGCCGTGCGCGGTGCCGCCATGCGCCTTCCACGTCACCTTGTCGCCGCTCTTCAGGTCCTTGGCCATCGTCGTTCTCCCATCGGTCGCATGAGGAACACGCTGGGACGGGGATGGTTTCCAGTCATGACCGGGCGAAGGCACCGCAGTTGCCGCGGCGGAGCAGCGGCGTATGGAGGGCCGACTGGAGTGGAAGGTATCGATCATGGCTGATCCAATCGCCGCGGACGGCAAGATAGCGGTGCCCGACGACGTCGCCGAGGCGGTGCGGACGCTGATCCGCTGGTCCGGCGACGATCCCGAGCGCGAAGGGCTGATCGACACGCCGCGCCGCGTCGCCCGCGCCTGGCGGGAATATTGCGGCGGCTACGAGGACGATCCCGCCCGCCATCTGGAGCGCGTGTTCGAGGAGGTCGGCGGCTATGACGAGATCGTGCTGCTGAAGGACATCCCGTTCCAGTCGCATTGCGAGCATCACATGGCCCCGATCATCGGCCGCGCGCACATCGCCTATCTGCCGCGCGACCATGTCGTCGGCATCTCCAAGCTGGCGCGGGTGCTGCACGGCTTTGCGCGGCGGCTGCAGGTGCAGGAGCGCCTGACCGCCGAGGTCGCCGATTGCATCTGGGACAATCTCAAGCCGCATGGCGTCGCCGTGGTGATCGAGGCGACCCATGCCTGCATGAGCGCGCGGGGCGTCCGCACCACCGGCGTCAGCATGAAGACCAGCCGGATGATGGGCGTGTTCCGCGACGACGAGCGCAGCCGCAAGGAGGTGCTGGCGCTGATGGGGGTAAGTGCTTGAGCGAACGCCCGCTCGCGCTGGTCACGGGGGGGTGTCGACGATTGGGTGCGGCGATCGCGGCGCGCCTGGCCGAGGCGGGGTGGGACCTGGCGTTGCAGAGCAGCGGCAGCGCTGCGCTGGAAGAGCCGCTCCGCGATCGGATCGATCGTGCAGGTGCCGCCTGGAGCGTGTTCGAAGCCGACTTCACCGATGGAGCGGCCCCCGCGTCGTCGCCGCGACGGGGCGGCCGCCGCGCCTCCTGGTCAACAATGCCGCCTTGTTCGGGCAGGACAGGATCGAGACGACCAGCGCGGAAGCGCTTGGCGACCATTTCACGGTCAACACCGCCGCTCCTGCCCTGCTCATCCGCGACTTCGCGGCGCTCGGCGGACCGGCGGGCGAGGACCGATCGATCGTCAACATCCTGGACCAGCGGATCGTCGCGCCCCATCGCGACCAGCTCGCCTATACCTTGTCCAAGGTGGCGGTCGCTGCGCTGACTCGGATCGCCTCGGTGTCGCTCGCGCCGGCGATCAGGGTGAACGGCGTCGCTCCGGGACTGACGCTGCCGACGGAGGATTACGACGCCGCGATGATGCAGCGGCTTGCCCGGATGATGCCGCTCTTGCGACTGCCCTCGCCCGATGAGGTCGCGGACGCGGTGTTGTTCGCGGCATCCGCGATCGGCCTGACCGGTCAGACGATCTTCGTCGACGCCGGTGCCCATCTGCGCGCCTGGCCGTGCGATTTCATGCACTTGGCGGGTGAAGTTCGCTCCGACTGACCGTTACTGACGATCGCCGGCGCGGTTGCCGGCGCTCAACACCGCTCGGACACTGGCGGTCGCGACGTCATGATCGATGCCGACGCCCCAGATCACCGCCCCTGCCGGGGTGCGGCACTCGACATAGGCGGCGGCCTGCGCGTCGGCACCATGGCCAATCGCGTGCTCCGAATAGTCGATGACGTCGAGCGCGGGGCCGCCATGCTCGCCCAGCGCGGCGACGACGCCGGAGATCAGGCCGTTGCCGCGGCCGCTGATCGACCGTTCGACACCGTCAACCGCGACGCGGCCGACGAACAGCCGGTCGCCGACGCTTCCCGTCTCCTCATAGTCGCGCAAGCTGAAGCGGTCGCTGTCTTCGGGAAGGTACGCCCGCTGGAACGCGCCCCAGATGTCGGTGGCGTCGAGCTCGCGGCTGGTCTCGTCGGCGAGGCGCTGGACGTGGCGGCTGAAATCGGCCTGGAGGCGCTTGGGCAGCTTCAGCCCGCGGTCCTGCTCGATCACCCAGGCGACGCCGCCCTTGCCCGATTGCGAGTTGACGCGGATCACCGCTTCGTAGCTGCGGCCTAGGTCGGCGGGGTCGATCGGCAGGTACGGCACTTCCCACAGCGCGTCGTTGCGCGCCTCCTGCGCAGCAAAGCCCTTCCTGATCGCGTCCTGGTGCGAGCCGGAGAAGGCGGTGAAGACCAGCTCGCCGGCATAGGGCGTGCGCGGGTGGACGGGCAGGTTGGTGCAATAGGTGACGGTGTTCACCACCGCGTCGATGTCCGACAGGTCGAGCCCCGGCGACACCCCCTGCGTGTAGAGGTTGAGGGCGACGGTGACGAGGTCACAATTGCCGGTGCGCTCGCCATTGCCGAGCAGGCAGCCCTCGACCCGGTCCGCGCCCGCCATCAGCCCCAGTTCGGCGGCGGCGACGCCGGTGCCGCGGTCGTTGTGCGGGTGGAGCGACAGGACGACGCTGTCGCGGTTGCGGATGTGGCGGCCGAACCACTCGATCTGGTCGGCATAGACGTTCGGCGTGGCGCACTCGACGGTGGCGGGCAGGTTGAGGATCAGCGGCTTGTCCGGGCTCGGCCGCAACACGTCGATCACCGCCTCGCACACCTCCAGGCTGAAATCGAGCTCGGCGGTCGAGAAGGTCTCCGGGCTGTATTCGAAGCGCCAGTCGGTGGCGGGGCGCTTCGCCGCCTCGTCGCGCAGCATGGCCGCGCCGTCGGTGGCGATCCGCTTCACCTCGTCGCGCGACATGCCGAACACGATCTTGCGCCACGCCGGCGAGACCGCGTTGTAGAGGTGGACGATCGCGGTCGGCGCTCCCTCCAGGCTGGCGAAGCTGGTCTCGATCAGGTCGCGGCGGGCTTGCGTGAGCACTTGGACAGTGACGTCCGCCGGTATGCGGCCGCCCTGGACGAGGCCGGAGATGAAGTCGAACTCGGTCGTGCCCGCGCTGGGGAAGCCGACCTCGATCTCCTTGAGGCCGATCTTGACGAGCAGGTCGAACAGCCGCGTCTTCTTCTCGGCGTCCATCGGGTCGATCAGCGCCTGGTTGCCGTCGCGCAGGTCGGTCGAGAGCCAGCGCGGCGGCCGGGTGAGGGTGCGCGACGGCCATTGCCGGTCGGGCAGGTCGATCGGCGGGAATGGCGAGTATTTCGTCGAAGGGTCACGGAGCATGGCAGCGGGTCCGTAGCGGGCGTTGGCGGGCGGAGCGGTTTGTGCCCTTAGCCGGCCCGATCTGCCCGCATCACAGCACGCCGACCGCCGCCTAAGGGCGGATAAGTCGTAGCGCGAGGAGGGTGGCCCGCTTCATGCCCGGCCCCTTGGCGCAGGTCCGCACCGCTGTCCAGCCGGACGTTCGATCCGATCCGCTTGCGCCGGGCTGCAGGGGCAAGGGGAGGACGCCGCTGCCGACGCCCTCCCGGCCGGTTACGCCGTGACGAAGGCGGCGTGGATGTGCACCGTCGCGGTGTCGGAAACATAGGGCGCGGCGATGCCGACGCCGAAGTCGCTGCGCTTGACGATGCCGTTGGCGGTGAAGCCGAAGTTCAGCTTCTTATTCATCGGATTGACGCCCGCACCGACGAACTTCGCCTCCAGCGTCACCGGCTTGGTGATGCCCTTGATCGTCAGATTGCCGACGATCGTCGCCTGGTCAGCACCCTTCGGGGTGACGCTGGTCGAGACGAAGCTGGCGGTCGGGTATTTGGCGGCGTCGAAGATCTCGTTGGACATCAGGTGGTGCGCAAACGGCGCGCTGGTGACCGCCAGCTGGTCGACCTGGAAGGTCACCGCCACCTTGGCGGCGGCGGGATGGGCCGGGTCGATGGTGATTGAGCCGCTTGCCGCGCCGAACATACCCGACAGCATGGAGAAGCCCATATGGTTGACCTCCCAGGCGACCTGGGTGTGGGCGGGATCGACCTGATAGGTGCCGGCGGCGATACGCGAGACGATCGGCGCGCCGGGCTGGGCGGCGGTGGTCGCGAGCTGCGCGAGGGCGGGAGCGGTGGCGGCGAGCGCGATGGCTAGCGTCGGAACAAGGGAAAGGCGCATGGTGAGGGTCTCCTGTTAGACTGCCTCGAACGTGGTGCGCCGCAGCCGCCGCGTCAAATCCCCTTCACGGCAACGCATCGTTTCAGCGCGTCGCGATTACGATCGCCAGTCGCGGATGCGCAGATTGGCGGTGCCCATGTCCCGCACCGCGAAGCGCCGCCACAGGAAGCGATAGAAGAACCAGTCCTTCAGCCGAAACGGCGTCAGATGGTAGAGCAGCCGCTCGGCGAGCGTCCAGCGGACGTGTGCGCACGCGCCGCGGCGGGTCGAGGGCATACACCAGAAGTCGGCGCTATAGCTCGAACGGCCAAGCTTCAGCACGCGCTGCATCAGTTCATGGTCGTCGAGCACCCAGGGCCATGCCTCCGACCGCGGACCGCCGGCCTCGCGCAGCACCGAGGTGCGGAAGCACTGGCCGAAGGTGCCGGTATGGGCCTGACGGCGCATAATCAGGCTGGCGATCCGTTTCTGATAGCGGCGCAGAACCCCGGCGACGCAGAGCGGCCCGTGCGCCAGATCGATCGCCATCGCCGCGACGACGCCGGGCCGCGCCAGCATCGCCTCGGCGCGCGCCAGATAGTCTGGTGGATACCAGGTGTCGGCGTTCCACAAGCTGACGAAGGGCGTACGCACCCGGTCGAAGCCGGCCTTCAGCGCATGGCTCGGCCCCGGCTGCGGCTCGAAGACATGCTCGACCTCGATCTGCGGCTCAACAGCGAGCAGATCCCGGCACAGCGCTTCCGTGCCGTCGGTCGAGGCGTTGTCGACCAGCACCAGCCGGAACGCCGGACCGCGCTGGGCGATCGCCGCCGCGATGGTGCGGCCGATATATGCCTCCTCGTTGTAATAGGGGAGGACGATCGTCCAGCGGGGGTCGTCACCGGCGGTGCGCATGTCGCCGACTAGCGCCGACAACATGGCCCAATGATGTCGGTTCAGTTACGAGTCTTGTCGACCAGCGCGTTCTTGCCGATCCACGGCATCATCGCGCGCAATTCGCTGCCGACCTGCTCGATCGGGTGACGCTGCGCCGCCTTGCGCGCCGCCTTCAACTCGGGCTGGCCGGCGCGGTTGTCGAGGACGAAATTCTTGACGAAGCGGCCAGACTGGATGTCGGCGAGCACCCGCTTCATCTCCGCCTTGGTCTCGTCGGTGATGATGCGCGGACCGGTGACGATGTCGCCATATTCGGCGGTGTTGCTGATCGAATAGCGCATGTTGGCGATGCCGCCCTCGTACAGCAGGTCGACGATCAGCTTGGTTTCGTGCAGGCACTCGAAATAGGCCATTTCGGGGGCGTAGCCGGCCTCGACCAGCGTCTCGAACCCCGCTTGGATCAGGTGGGTGATGCCGCCGCACAGCACCGCCTGCTCGCCGAACAGGTCGGTCTCGCACTCCTCGCGGAAATTGGTCTCGATGATGCCCGAGCGGCCGCCGCCGACCCCCGACGCATAGGCCAGCGCGATGTCGTGGGCGTTGCCCGACGCGTCCTGGTGGATCGCGATCAGGCAGGGGACGCCGCCGCCCTTGACGTATTCGGATCGGACGGTGTGGCCGGGACCCTTGGGCGCGATCATGATGACGTCGATGTCGGCGGGCGGCTCGATCAGCCCGAAATGGACGTTGAGGCCGTGCGCGAAGGCGATCGCCGCGCCGGGCTTGAGGTTGCCCTTGAGGTCGTCGGCCCAGATCGCCGCCTGATGCTCGTCGGGGGCGAGCATCATGACGATGTCGGCCCAGGCGGCGGCATCCTTGTTGGACAGGACCTTGAAGCCGGCGTCCTCGGCCTTCTTCGCGGTCGGCGAGCCGTCGCGCAGGGCGATGGCGATGTCCTTGACGCCGCTGTCGCGCAGGTTCTGCGCGTGGGCATGGCCCTGCGAGCCATAGCCGACGATCGCGATCTTCTTGTCGCTGATCAGGTTCAGGTCGGCGTCGCGATCGTAATAGACACGCATTTTCTTTGCCCTTTTCTATTCGTCACGCCGGGCTCGTCCCGGCATCCAGAGCCACGAGCGATCGCGCTTGTGGCCCTGGACCCCGGTCGAGCCCGGGGTGACGGTGGTGGTGGTTGATGAGAGGTTACGCCGCCTCGCGCCCCCGCGCGATGGCGACGATGCCGGTGCGGGCGACCTCGATCAGGCCGACTTCGCTCATCAGCTCGACGAACTTGTCGATCTTCTCCCGCCCGCCGGTCACTTCGAACACGAAGGAGGAGATCGTCGCATCGACCACCCGCGCGCGATAGACGTCGGCGAGGCGCAGCGCCTCGATGCGGTGGTCGCCGGTGCCGGCCACCTTGACCAGCGCCAACTCGCGCTCGACATGTTCGCCCTTGGCGGTGAGGTCGGTGACGCTGTGCACCGGCACCAGCCGGTCGAGCTGGGCGATGATCTGTTCCATCACCGGCGGCGAGGCGCTGGTGACGATGGTCAGGCGGCTGACCGCCTTGTCATGGGTGATCTCGCTGACCGTCAGGCTCTCGATGTTGTAGCCGCGCGCGGTGAACAGCCCGGCGACGCGCGCCAGCACCCCCGCCTCGTTGTCGACGATCACCGCCAGCGTGTGGCGCTCGGCGGCTTCCTGGGTGATGTGCATCACACCAGCGCCTTCGCCGCGTCGTCCATGTCGCCCTCCACCTCGCTGACGTGGAGGATCATGTCGGTGTGCGCCGCGCCCGACGGGATCATCGGGAAGCAGTTGGTCAGCTTCGCCACGCGGCAGTCGACCATCACCGGTCCGTCATGCGCCAGCATCGCGGCGATGCCGCTCTCCAGCTCGCCGCGCTCCTCGATGCGGAGGCCGAGCCAGCCATAGGCCTCCGCCAGCTTGACGAAATCGGGCAGCGAATCTGAATAGCTCTCGGCATAGCGGCTCTCGTACACCAGCTCCTGCCACTGGCGGACCATGCCCATATATTCGTTGTTGAGGATGAAGATCTTGACCGGCAGCCGGTATTGCTTCGCCGTCGCCAGCTCCTGGATGTTCATCTGGATCGACGCCTCGCCGGCGATGTCGATGACCAGCGCCTTGGGATTGCCGAGCTGCGCGCCAATCGCGGCGGGCAGGCCATAGCCCATCGTGCCGAGGCCGCCGCTGGTCAGCCACTTGTTGGGCGCTTCGAAGCCGAAATGCTGCGCCGCCCACATCTGGTGCTGGCCGACCTCGGTGGTGATGATCGGGTCCCGCGCCCGCGTCGCCTCCCACAGCGCGCGGACGGCGCGCTGCGGCATGATGGCGTCGCCCTCCTCCTCGAAGTCGAGGCAGCGCTTGGCGCGCCAGCCCTCGATGCGGCTCCACCAGTCGGTCAGGTCGGGCTTGGGGTGCTGGCGCGACTTCCAGATGCGCACCGCATCCTCCAGCGCATGGCCGACGTCGGCGACGATGGCGAGGTCGATGCGCACCGTCTTGTTGATGCTCGACCGGTCGATGTCGACATGGACCTTGCGGCTGAACGGGCTGAACGCGTCGAGCCGCCCGGTCACGCGGTCGTCGAAGCGCGCGCCGAGCGCGACCACCAGGTCGGCCTGATTCATCGCGTGGTTCGCCTCATAGGTGCCGTGCATCCCCAGCATGCCGAGGAACTGCGGGTCCGACGCCGGGAACGCGCCCAGCCCCATCAGCGTCGAGGTCACCGGCGCGCCGGTGATCCGCGCCAGCTCGCGCAGCAGCTGGCTCGCGCCCGGCCCCGAGTTGATGACGCCGCCGCCGGTGTAGAGGATCGGCCGCTCGGCGGCGGCGAGCAGGTCGACCAGCTGCTCGACCGCGGCCCGGTCGGCCTTCACCTGCGGGCGGTAGGTCTTGTGCTGGATCGGCGCGGTGCCCGCGGGCTTGACGTAGCGGGCGCTGGCGACCTGCACGTCCTTGCAGATGTCGACCACCACCGGGCCGGGCCGGCCGCTGGTGGCGATGTGGAACGCCTCGTGGATCACCTCGCCGAGCCGGGCGGGGTCCTTGACCAGATAGTTGTGCTTGGAACAGTGCCGCGTGATGCCAACGGTGTCCGCCTCCTGAAAGGCGTCGGTGCCGATCAGCGCGGTCGGCACCTGGCCGGTGATGACGACGATCGGGATCGAGTCCATCAGCGCGTCGGTGATGCCGGTGACCGCATTGGTCGCGCCCGGCCCCGAGGTGACGAGGACGACGCCGGGCTTGCCCGTCGAGCGGGCATAGCCCTCCGCCGCGTGCACCGCTGCCTGTTCGTGGCGGACGAGGATGTGCTTGATCCGGCCGCCCTGGGCGTTGTGGCGGAACAGCGCGTCGTAGATCGGCAGTACCGCGCCGCCGGGATAGCCGAAGACGACCTCGACGCCGAGGTCGTTCAGCGCTTCGACGAGGATGTCGGCACCGGGCAGTTCGGCGCCAGAGCGTTCGGGCATGACTAGGGCTTTCGGGGCGGGGAGGGGCAGGCGGGTAGAGGGGGAAGGGGGC
>NZ_CAHJXA010000039.1 GCF_903644135.1 Sphingomonas bacterium
ACGGCAGCTGCTACGTCGCGCGCGACACCCGAGCCTTCGCCCGCGACATCGGGCTGATCCCGCGTACCACCCCGGTCAGCAGCCCGCAGTCGAACGGCATGGCAGAAGCGTTCGTCCGCACCCTCAAACGCGACTATGTCCGCGTGAACCCCAGACCAGACGCCCAGACCGTCATCGAGCAGCTGCCAAGCTGGCTCGCCCACTACAACGAGGTGCATCCGCATCGCGCTCTGGGCTATCGTTCACCCCGCGAGTACATCGCGCAAACCCGCGAGGCCCCGTCAGGCCTTTAGGGGGCAACAACAACCGCATGGTAGACGAGCTTGTTGGGCAGCCACTGCCTCTCGATCTTCAGCTTGAGGCCTTTGGGGAAGTTGCGTTGGACCAGAACTCTTCGTCTCGTTCGACTGCCAGATTCCGTCATGGGGGTCGGCAAGGGCGGGCGTAGCGAGCGAGGCCGAGAGCGCGAGCGCGCCGAGGAGACAGGGCTTCATGGATCCTCCTTTACAGTTAAAAGCGAGTGGTTTCTTCGAGGTGACGTTCGACCTCCGCTCGCTCGGTCCAGAGCGTGCGGAAGGTCTTGCTAGCGAGGAACGGCAGCTGGTCGCCGCCGTGCCGGGAGCCGGGCTGGCTGGAGTTGCCGTAGCTCATCAGCCCGACCGCCTTCATCGGCGTCGAGAACTCGACCATCGACATCCAGGTCTCGCCATGCACCGGCGTGCGCGTGCCGTTGGTCAGCGGGCCCCAAGTAATAGTGCGGAACACGCCGGTGTTGCCGAAGCCGCCGTTGGCGGGCAGGTCGGTGCCGCCCAGCGTGAAGCGCGACACCTCGCCATAGGGTCGGTCGACCGCGCCATAGAGCGCGCGCGTCTTCGCTACTGCCTGCTTCAGCATCGCCAGCGCCGCCGTGGGATCCTTCAGCCCGGTCGGCGTCGCGATCGGTGCGGCCGCCGACCAGGTCTCGCGATAGTTGCTCAGCACCGTGAAGTTCTTGGGGCTGAAGATCGCCGCCCAGGTCTCGAACAGCAGCGCAGCCCGCGCGTCGGGCTCGTAGCGATGGTCCCAGCCCTTGAGCAGCGCCGCTGCCTGGCGCAACCCGGGGTCGGCGCTCGCCTCGGCGAGCGGCACCAGCTCGGGCAGCAGCCGGTCGGCCATCAGCGAGCGGGTCGTCACCTTGCGCGCGACGAAATCGTCGAAGCTCGGCTTGGGCCCCTCCGCCATCAGCTTGACCGACATCTGCGAGCGCAGGCTCTCCGGCCCGATGGCCGACAGATAGGCGGGATAGCTGCTCGGCTTCAGCGGCGACGGCCAGGTCGGCACCCAGGGCGGGTCGTTGGTGTTCTGGACAAAGCCCGACGCGGGGTCGAGCACCTTGGGCAGGTCGTCATAGGAATGAATGTCGGTCCACAGCGTCGCCGACGTGTCGCCCGCCACCGGCTTCGACCAACTCGCATAGTCGCCGTCCCGGTGCTTGGGCAGGATGCCGTTGTCGAGATAGAGGATGTGGCCGTCGCGGTCGGCATAGACGATGTTGAACATCGGCACCTGCAACCGGCGCAGCGCGCGTTCCATGTCGGGCCAGCCACGCGCGTGTCCCATCTCCCAATATTCGGCGAGGCCACCGGGGCGGTCGAGGCCGGCGACCTTGAGCGCGATCGCACCCCCGCCCGGCAGGTCGAACACCGGGCCCTGCACGGTGCTCCGCTGGTCCCACTCGACGGTCTTGAGCGAGCCGTCGGGCTGGCGCACCTTGTAGCTCAGGTGCCGGACCTGGAAGGGCAGGGCCTTGCCGTCGAACAGATAGCCCGCACCGCTTGGCGTCAGCTTGTAGCTGGTGAAGCCGAGGATGGTGTTGACCGTGTTGGTGAAGGCGACGTCATGGGTGAAGCCGAAGCGCAGCACCGGCAGGCCGACCTGGGTCGCGCCATATTCGGCGAAGCCGGGCATCGAGAGGTTCGCCTCGAAATAGGTCTGCCAGCTCGATGCCCATTGCAGGTGCGGGTTGGCGAGCAGCATGGCATGGCCGCTCGCCGAACGCGCCGGGCCGACCGCCCAGGCGTTGGAGCCGTCTTGCTCGCTCGCGCCCGCGGCTGGGTCGTACTCGCCCTCGCCACCGCCGGTCGCCGCGCTCAGCACCCGCTGCTCGGAGGCGATGTAGAGATAGGTCATGACGCGGTGCGCGTGCGCCATCACGTCGAGGCCGCTGACCGGGCCGACCTTCAGCACCTCCGGGTCCAGCCTGTCGCGATGCGCGGCGACATAGGCGTTGATGCCGGCCGCGAACGCGTCGAGGTCGGCGCGAAACTGCGGCGTCTGCGCCTTGTACCAGGCGACCGAGCGCTCCGGCTGGCCGTTGGCGATCAGCCAGCGGTCCGACGCCTCGAACTTGGCGCCCCAATATTCCGCTGCCCTGGCGCGCGACTCGCCATAGATGTGGAGCAGCAGGTTGCCGTGCGCCTGCGCCTGCGCGTAGCCGAAGCCGTAGAACATGCTAGTCTCGGTTTTGGCATAGACGTGCGGTACGCCGAAGCTGTCCCACAGGATTTCGCCGCCGCCAGCGGTGCTCGGTGCCGGTGCCGCCCCGCCCAGCGCCGAGGACGCCATTGCCGTCAGGGCTGCCAGCCACACTCGTCTCATGCTGCCGTCTCCGTCACAGGCTGACGCCGATCCTGAGATAATAGAAGCCGCCTGTGAAGCCGTATCCGGTGGTGTCGGCTATCGGCCGCTGCCTAGCGCCGGGTTGTAGATGTGGTCAGCGTGATCCGAGTATAGACCTAATCCAATCGACATCGACGCTGAGCGCTAGCGCTGGTGCCCGGTGGTCAAGATCGATCAAGCATCCCGCATCCGCGCCAGGAGCATGGCCGCGATCGGGGCGGCGGTCTCGGCAGTCTCGGCCGCCTGTTGGAACAGGCCGAGGTCCTTGGCAGGAATGGCGCTCTGGTTGAAGGTCGGGGTTCCGCTCGCCACCAGCTTTCCGTAGCTCTGGTAGACGGGTGCCGGGAACAGAGTGTTGGTCAGCATGTCGACCACCGCCGCGACGTCGGCTCCCCTGTTCTTCGCCATGCCCAACGCCTCGGTCAACGAAGCCGCGGCGGACATGATCAGGAAGTTGCCCGCCAGCTTCACGGTCAACGCGGAGCCGATGGTCTCGCCGAAGTCGAATACGCCTTGTGCGCCCATCGCCTCCAGCAAGGGACGCACGCGCGCTTTCGCCGCCGCCGGTCCGGCGACCGGCACCCACAGACCGCGCGCCGCCGCCGCCTCCGGCCTGCCGAAGATCGGGGCCTCGATAAGGTGCGAGCCGTGGCGGGCGTGGAGCGCAGCAAGCGCCTGGGAGGTCTCGGGTGCCATGGTGGTCATGGACACATGCACGCCGCCAGCTCCCAGCCTGTCGAGGAAGTCCTCGCTGCCGACCACCTCCTCAACCGACGCGCCGTCCCAGAGCAGCGTCATCAACACGCCGCCTTGGACCACCGCGTCGGCAGGGCGCGCCGCGCGCTCCGCCCCGCGCGCGACCAGCGCATCGGCCTTGCTCTGCGTGCGGTTATGGACCCGCAGACCATAGCCTGCCGCCAGAAGATTGGCGGCGATCGGCGCGCCGAGATCGCCCAGACCGATAAAGCCGATCTCAGTCATGCTCGTCCTCCTTGTGTCGATCCCGGGCACCGAGCCACCGCTCGAAGCGCGCAATGTTGGCCGTCAGGTCGGACCGGAACCGCTCCAGCCCTGCCATGCGGTGGTTGGCCTCGGCGAGGTGCTGGCGCAGGATCGTCAGCACCTGCGTCTTGGCGTTCATCTCGTCCGGTTCGGCGAAATAGAGCTCGATCACCGATCCTATCTCGGCAAGGCTGAGGCCCAGCGCCTTCAGATCCTCGATCTTCTTCAAACGCAGGATCGCCTCCTCGGGGTAGCGGTGCTGGCCGTTACCCTCCCGCTGCCCGCGCGGCAGCAGGCCGAGCTGTTCGTAATGGCGGATGGTGCGCGGCGTCACCTTGGCCCGCCGGCCCATCTCGCCGATCCGCATCAACATCCGGCCAGGCAGTCAAACATCACGTCCACGTCACGTTTATGGCAAACGATGCGGAGAGTTTCAAGGCGCAGCGTTCCCGATCCGCCACGCGGCCAGCTCGCGCCAAAACATGCCGGCACCGCTTTCCAAGCTGCCGTCCGGTTCCCATCTGTCGGCCATGAGTGAAGAGCTGATCCGTCTCGGCCTGGTCGACGAGGAGGAGGTGGTCCTCGACGAGGCCGCTCTCCTGCTGGCGCGGCTTGACCATCCCGACACCGACCTGACGCCCTATGAAGAAACGATCGAGGCGATCGCGATCCGCTTGCTGGTCGTGGGCAACGCCGCAAACACCGCGCGCGAGCGTGCCGATGCGCTGGCGCTGGTGCTGGCGGAGGAGTTCGGCTTCATCGGCGATCGCGATACCTATGACGATCCGGCGAACGCCGACCTGATCCGGGTGCTCGACCGCCGCCGTGGCCTGCCGGTCAGCCTGTCGATCCTCTACGTCGCCGCCGCGCGCCGGCTTGGCTGGACGGCGAACGTGCTTGATGTGCCCGGTCATGTGCTGGTCCTGATTGGCGAGGACGCTGCCGCCGTCATCGTCGACCCCTTTCGGGGCGGCATTCTGGTCCAGCGCGACCAGCTGGCGGCAATGGTGAATGCGGTGCATCCCGCCGGCACCGGCGTCATTCGGCATGTCGCCGCGATGCCGAACCGTGCCGTGCTGGTCAGGCTGTTGCTGAACCAGGCGACCCGCGCCGAGCGGGCGGGCAAGGGGCGACGCGCGCTCGACCTCTACGCACGGATGACGGCGATGGCACCCGATTACGGTCATGGCTGGTGGGAGCGCGCCCGGCTCGAACTGGCCGATGGCGATGTGCCGGCGGCGCGCAACAGCCTGACCGCCATGCTGGAGGTGACGCGCGACCCCGACTTGCGCAAGCGGGTGGCGGGCACGCTGGAGGCGCTGGGGTCGTCGTAGCCGCACGACGGCTTGCACGGATCATGTCGACAGGCGGCGGCGTTGAGGCTTGCGACGCGTCGATGGCAACCACCGCCTGCTCGCGGCGACGAAGGGAATGAACGATGGCCGATGAGAAACTCGATCCCGACTTCGCCACCCTGCCGCCCGTCGACCGGGCCGAGATCGAGGGCCTCTCCGGCATCGGCCTGCACCACGCGCCCGTGGCCGCGGACGAGCAGGTCACCGGCGAAGCGTTCCACCACCAGGAGCAGGATGCGGCAGGCACGGTCTGGGAGCCCAACTGGGAGCCGATCGACACCTATCGCGACGGCGAGATGGTCATGCTCGACGATGGCGACCGGCAACTGCTCGGCAGGCGCGAGATGGGCATGTGGATGGAGCTGGCAGGTGGCGACGAGCGTGCGCAGCCCGATTACCAGCCGATGCTCTGGTCCTACGCGCCGGACCAGGTGAAGTACGACCTGCTGTAAGCGACGGGGGCGGCTGGTGACGGTCAGGCCCTGCCGATAACCGCGACCAGCGGATCGCCGCTCCGACCGTCAGCCAGCACCTCGACCGCCACTTGGCCGAACCCCGCCCGCTCAAGGTAGAGCCGTACCAGGGCGGCATGGCCGGCGGTGTCGAGCGACCGCCAGATCGCCACCGCCTTGGTCGGGAAGCAGCGGTTGGAGAAGCTGACGATGAACGGCGCGTTCGGCACCAGCACGCGCCGGACCTCGACGAACACCGACACCGGCTGCTGCAGATACTGCGCCCCGACGCAGCACAGCGCCGCATCGAACGCGCCGTCGGCGAGCGGCAGCGCGGGATCGCGATTGAGGTTCTGGACGAACCAGCGATCGAGGCGGGGATTGGCGGCCAGTTCCCCGGCGTTCATGCCGTGGCCGACCAGCTCGGCATAGCGGCGGTCGTCCGGCAGGTGGCTGACCCAGCTGGACATGAGGTCGAGCACGCGCCCGCCCTCCGGCAGCAGCGAGCGATAGCGCGCGGTCAATGCCGCGACCGCACCCTCGTCGATATGGGTGACGAGGCGGCGCGGCGCGTAGAAGGCGAGGTCGTCACCCTCGTCCTGCTTGGCGAATGCACCGTCGGGCAGTTCGGGAAGCTCGTCGCTCACGAAGCGATCCGCTCGGCCACATCGCCGACGCGTCGTTCGGGCGCGATCATCTCCGCCAGGGTCGCCGGCCGGTAATCGCGCGCATCGACGCCGACATCGTGCTGGCGCAGCAACGGCTTCAATCGGCCATGGCTATGACCATGAAGGTTGATCGAGCGGCGATGCTGGCCGTTCCAGCTGCGGAGCGGATAGTGGCAGAGCACCACGAGCGTGCCGCCGACGGTGAGTTCGGCATAATGCTGGACGCTTGCCCAACCGGCAGCCGCCATCGCGCCGGCGTCGTCATTATTGCCGAGCACCAGGTGCTTGACGCCGTTCAGCCGCGCGAGCAGCGGGGCCACGTCGGCGGCGCGGCGGACGACATCGCCGAGATGCCAGACCTCGTCCTCGTGCCCGACCGCCGCGTTCCAGGCGGCGATCAGCGCTGCATCCATCGCCGCGACGCTCGCGAACGGACGACGATGGATGTTGATCGTGCGGTGATCGCCGAAATGGGTGTCGGCGGTGAAGAAGAGCGCCACGCCGCGTCGCTCAGAGCATCTCGAGCGCGGCTCGCCCGCTCGCGGATGCAAACACAGCGTCAAGCGCGTCCGGCAGATTGTTGTTTCTCATCGCGCCGCTGCTCTCCCGGTGTTGTCTGTCAACGCGCGGACGTCCGATCCGGCGCAACGCCACCGTTTGAATGCCCACGGCCCCGACGCCAGACGAGGCTTGCGATGATGATGGCGGCGAGCACCAGCAGGCTGGGCCGCCCTGCGTCGCGGTCCAGCCAGTCGGCCACGACCAGCCCGAGCGTGACCAGGATCGCGAGCACGGGGACCGCCGGGTGCAGCCAGATGCGGTGGTGCGCGCCGGTGTGGCCGCGCCGCCTGCCGACCAGCACGGCCACGCCCAGCAGCAGGAACTCGAGAATCAGCTGGTTAGAGCACAGCACCAGCAGCACACGCTCGCCCAGCGCCATCAGCACAACGGCAGCGCCGCACAGGACCAGCGTCGCGATCACCGGCGAGCCGCGTCGGCTGAGCCGGGCGATGCCGCGGGCCAGCGGTGCCGGCCACAGCCCGTCGCGCGCGGTCGCATAGAACAGGCGACCATAGCCCATGATCGTCGCCGCGATCGCGTTGAACACCGCCAGCAGCACGCCCGCGCTGACCACCGCCGCAAACGTCGGGCCACCGGTCGCGCGCAGCACCGCGGCGACTGGGGCCTCGTCGGCGAGCACCGCGCGCAGGTCCGGCGCGCCGAGCAGCGCCGCGATCAGCGGCCCGGCAATCAGCAGGGCGGCAAGCGGGCTGATGATCGTGACGACGCGGCCGATGCGGCGTTCGGCCTCGCTCATCTCCTCGGCGAAGTAGAGCGCCCAGCTCGCTCCCGCGCAGGTGAACACCGATGCGACGGTGGCGAGCGCGATCATCGGCAGCGGCGTCGGCGCAAGCGTGCCGGCAACGAGCATCGACGGGTGGGCGACCGCCACGACGAGCGAGCGCGCCGGGTGGAGCAGCGCCACCCCGGTAAGGGTCGCGAGGGCGGCGAGCTCGACCGCCAGGAACAGCCCGGTGATCGCCGCGCCACTGCGGATGCTGAGCACGGCGACGCCGGCAGCGGCGACCACGCAGGCCAGCGCAACCTCCGGCAACGCCGGCGCGAGCACGCGGACATAATCGGCGAAGCCCAACAGGCTGAACGCCAGCGTCGTCGGTGCCGACACCAGCATCATCACGACATAGGGATAGGACAGGAGCGGGCCGAGGATCGCCGTGAAGCTGGGATAGACGCCGCCCGCATCCGGGAAAGCGGCACCCAGTTCCGCATAGAGCAGCCCGACCATCGCCGCGAGTGTGCCGCCGATCAGCAGCGCCGGCACCGCCCCCGTTCCCGCCAGCCGGATGATCCCGGCGCCGAACAGATAGACCGACACGACGGGCGACAGCGCGGAGAATGACAGGAACATGATGCCGAGCGGTCCCAGCGACCGGGTCAGCCCCGCCCGCGCATCGCCCGTCACTTGCCGCCCGATCGTGTCGCCATGCCCGGCAGGCTAGCGACCGTCCTGCGGTGCGCAATGACGCCCGCTCACCTTTTGCGCATCGGAGCGCAGCTTTCCACCAAGGCGCGAGCACGGGAGACGTCCAACATGCCGCCATACCGGGCGCAGATCGCACCCTGGCCGTCGATGGCGACGCTGAACGGCAGTCCCGGTGTTTGCGCCCACAACGCCGCGCGCACGCTGTCGTGGTCGCTCGCCGCGGGGGTCCAGCGGCGCTCGGAGGGCAGGCCGGCGATCATCGCACGAGCGCGCGGCCCGTCCTCCATGGACAGGACCCGCAGGTTGAGGGGCGCTGCCGCCGCGATTAGTCCGTCGAGCCGCGCCAACTCTCCCCAGCAGGGCGCGCACCATGGTGCCACGAGGAGCAGCAGCGTGTTGGGCGGCAGGTCGACCGAAGCCGGCGGTGCCTCGGCACCGCCAAGCATCGCCGCGGCGGCGAGCAGGAGACAACTTTGCGTCCATCGCGAGTAAGCGGCTCTCGACACGCGACGCCAGCCATGTTTTTCTACCGACAGCAGGGAGGATGTCATGATCGCAACATTGATCGCGCTGATCGTCGGAGGTCAAGCGGCGGCGTCGGCACCGCCGTCCTCGGCGCGGCCGAACGTTGTTCTCACCAATCAGCAGCGCCTTGACGCGGCGACGGCCGCCGCGGAATCGGGACGGTGCACGGAGGCGGTGGCACAGTTCGGAGAGCTGGAGAGCACGCCCGTGTACAAGCGCAACCGCCTGCTCGCCGCGGCGGTGGATGTGCGCAAGGGAGAGTGCCTGGTCCGCATCGGGCGCTCGGGCGAGGGATCGGCGGCGATCGAGCGCGGGCTGCCGAACCTGAAGGCGCAGGGGGACGCGTTTGCCGGCGACGTTCGCACCGCGCTGATGGCTCTTGGTGCGGCGGCGGCGGATCGGTTCGACTATGATCGGGCGGCGTTCCACTACCGGGCTGCGGCGGATATGGCCAAAGGGACGGCCCGGATTGTTCCGCTCCTGCGCTTGTCGCAAGTAACGATGTTCGATCGCGACGGCAGCGCCTTGGCCGCCGCCGACGAGGCGCGCAAACTGTCAGTGGCATCGCCGGATCTTGGCAAGAAGGACGTGGCTGCCGTCCAGAGCCAATATGCGCGCGTGTTGTTGAACGAAGGTCGCGCTGCAGAGGCCTATCGCATCCTGAAGGACAGCCTGGCCAAGCAAGGCGGACTGACCAACAAGGTCGGCCTGAGCGACATTACCACACGATCGGACCTGGCGATCGCCGCCTTGCAGAACAAGCGGGCTGATGATGCGCGCCTGTACCTTGCTTATACCGGTGCGGGACGGATGAAGGACACGCCGTTTAACCGGGCCGCCATCATGGCCGCGCCGGCTTGCGGGGAGGGCGGGGTGACGCCCGACGACATGGCGATCGTCGAGTTCTCGCTGGAGAGCGACGGGCGCGTGGTCGGCGTGACGCCCATCTACGCCACGGGCGGCCGCCGCGCCGCGGTGGCATTTGCCGGTGCGGTGAGCGAATGGTCGTGGCGGGCCGAGGAAGCTGCCAAGATCCCGGCCCTGTTCCGCTACACCACGAGGGTTGAGCTGCGATGCAGCAAGGCAGCGGAGGGCAAGGGCATCCTGGCCCCCCTGCGCGAGGCGGCCATGACCTGGCTCGCTGCTACCGCCGGCACCGCGCCATGGGCCGATCTGTCCGATGCGGCCGCCCTGCCGCTTCAGCGCGCCGCTCTGGAGCGGGCTCGCGCGACGGGCAACCAGGCCGGGATCGCCCAGGTGGCGCTGGCGATGGCGAACAGTTCGGTCACGACTTCGGACGAAACCGCGACGCTGCTCGATACGGCGGCGGCGGCAGCTCGCGCGGCAAGCGCGCCGGCGTCGGTCCGCCACCTAATCGAACTACGCCAGGCCGGCTCTAACCAGCGCGATGTCAGCCGCTGGCGGGCTACCCTGCGCACGTTGCTGGCGAGTAGCGATTACGCGAGCGATCCGCTCAGCGCCGACACGGTGCGTCTGCTCATCAGCCAGCCCGCCGGCAAGACGCCGCCGCCCGACGATGCGGCATCGCTTCAGTCGGCGGTGGCGAGCGACGCCGCGCTTCCCGCCAATCACCCGCTCAAGGTGGCGGCTCTGCTCGGGCAGGCCAATGTCCTGGCCGCGAAGGGCGATGTCGCCGGCGCACGCAGCGCGTTTGACCGCACCGGGCTGAGCGGCGAGCAATGCGCGCAGCTGGGACTTGCTCCGGTCATGCGTTCGCTCAGTGCCTCGTCGAGCGATTACCCCATGGCAGCGGTGCGGATGGGCTTCGAAGGCTGGGTGATCGCCGAGGCCGACGTGACCCCGGACGGCCGCACCACCGTCCAGCGCGCGACCATCGCCTATCCGCCGTTCGTCTTCGACGATGCCGCGATCGGCATCGCCAAGGAGGCGCGCTATTCCAGCTCGTTCCGGCCCGACGGCACCCTTGCCTGCCAGGGAGTGAGGCTGCCCGTCAAATTCCTGCTGCCGAACTGAGCGCGACCTGACAATAACTGGTACGGCACGGACCCGGAGGAAACATGATGCCCAGATTGACACTCGGTCTGTTTGTCGCGGCGGCGATGCCGGGTCAGGCACTCGCCGCCGCGACCGTCCCGGCGTCCGGGTATCACCGCGCGCCCGATGCTATCGCGCGCATCCTGGAAGCGGCAACGGTCCCGGTCGTGTCGGTCAGCCCGGACCATCATATGCTGGCGATCCAGGGGCGGGAGAACCTGCCGACGATCGCCAATATGTCGAAGCCGATCCTGCGATTGGGCGGGTTTCGCATCGACCCTGCGACAAACGGGCAGGCGGAGGTGCGCGTCCAGTGGCTGAACGCGCTGACGCTGCAGGATGTGGCGAGCGGGCGCAAGACGACGGTATCGCTCCCCGAAGGCACCCGGTTCACCAATGCCAGCTGGTCGCCGGACGGCAAGCGGCTGGCGATGGTCGTCCAGACCGCCGATGGCTTGGCGCTATGGACGGCGAGCCTCGACGGCCGCCACCGACTTGTCGCCGACCATGTCAGCGCCGCGTTTGCCGGTATGCCATACGAATGGGCACCCGACAGCGCGTCGCTGATCGTACGCACCGTCGATCCGACGCGAGGTCCTGCTCCTGTCGCGAGCACCACGCCGGCCGGGCCGATCGTCCAGGATAGCGGCGGCCGCCGCTCCGCCGCGCGGACCTATGAGGACCTGCTCGCCGACGCGCATGACGAGGCGTTGTTCGACTATTATTTTACCGGCCTCCTGATCCGCGTCGGTGCCGATGGTGGCGCAGCAACCATCGTCAAGCCGGCGGGGTTGTGGAGCGACTTCTCGGTATCGCCCGACGGGCGCTACCTGCTGACCGAGCGGCTCAAGCGGCCGTATAGCTACCTCTTGCCCGCCGAGTTTTTCCCGACCGAGATCGCGGTGTCGACGATCGCGGGGCAGCCGGTGCGCACCATCGCCGATCGACCGCTCGCTGATGATCTGCCGGTCGATTTCGACGCGACGGTGAAGGGGCCGCGCGAGGTGTCGTGGCGATCGGACGCACCCTCGAGCCTGCTATGGGCCGAGGCGCAGGACGGCGGTGATCCCAAGGCGGCCGTGGCGTTCCACGACCGGCTGCTGCTCCAGGCTGCCCCGTTCAACGCCGCGCCGGTCAAGCTCGCCGACGTTCCCAAACGCTATGAGCGCACCTTGTGGGGCGACGACCAGTTTGCGCTGGTCGTCGATCGAGAGTGGAAGACACGGACCGAGCATCGCTATGCGATCGCTCCGGTGCGGCCGGGCGAGACGCGCCTGCTGCTGACGCGCAACTACCAGGACCGATATGGCGACCCGGGCGCGCCAATCGTCGAGAGGAACGCCGCCGGCCATCCGGTGATGCGCTTTACCCCCAATCGCCAGGCGGTGTTCGTGACCGGCGAGGGCACCACCAACGCTGGTGCCTATCCCTTCCTTGCGCGGATGCCGATCGCGGGCGGCGAGCAGACGCGCCTGTGGACGACGAGCGCGCCCTATTACGAGCCAGTGGCCGCGCTGCTCGACGAGCGTGGTGAGCGCATCCTGACACGGCGCGAGAGCGCGAAGCTGCCGCCCAACTACGTGGTCGAGACGCTCGGCGGCGGCAAGCCGAAGCAGGTGACGGACCTTCCCGACCCAGCGCCCGCCTTTGCCAAGGTGACGATGCGCACCATCACCTATGCGCGCGCGGATGGACTGAAGCTGTCGGGCGACCTCTATCTTCCGGCCGGCTATGACGTGAAGCGAGACGGACCGCTGCCGACGCTGCTCTGGGCGTACCCGGCGGAGTTCACCGACGCGACGGTCGCCGGGCAGACGGTGGACGGCGGCAACCGCTTTGTCCGCCCGCGTGGTATCAGCCACCTGTTTGAGCTGACGCAGGGCTATGCCGTGCTCGACAATCCCTCGATGCCCATCGTTGGCGCGGTGGGCAGCGAGCCCAACGACACCTATGTCAAGCAGCTGCAACAGGACGCGCAGGCCGCGGTCGACGCGGTTGTCGCGCTAGGCGTCGGCGACCGTGATCGGATGGCGGTGGGCGGCCACAGCTATGGCGCGTTCATGACCGCCAACCTGCTGGCCCACACCGACCTGTTCCGCGCCGGCATCGCGCGTTCGGGCGCGTATAACCGCACGCTCACTCCCTTCGGTTTCCAGGCAGAGCAGCGCACCTATTGGCAGGCGACCCCGACCTATACCGAGATGAGCCCCTTCACCTATGCCAACCAGATCAAGGTGCCGATCCTGCTGATTCACGGCATGGCCGACGACAATCAGGGCACTTTCCCGATCCAGTCGGAACGGATGTATGCGGCACTGAAGGGCAATGGTGCGACGGTCCGCTACATCCAGCTGCCAGCCGAGCCGCACGGCTATCGCGCGATGGAGTCGACCCAGGAGGTGCTTTGGCAGATGACCGACTGGCTCGACCGCTACGTCAAGCCGAAACGCGTGGCGGCACGCTAGGAGTAGAGCCAGGCCGTTAGCTCGCCCGCTTGCCGACGCTCCCGCTCAGTAGCGCCAGCTCTTCACATCGGCGTCCTTCGGCGCGGTGGCGAGCATGTGGTCGATCATCGGCGGTAGCAGCCGCTCGTTGACCGTCACTCGCGACGCCTTCGCCCAGTCGGGCGCTGCGCCGGTATAGCAATGCGGAGCGCCGGGGCCATAATCGAACGTCGCGTCCGAATGCGGTGCCCGCGTCTTCGCCAGCGCCTGATCGAGCAGATGGACCGCGCCGTTGAGGTAATAGGTATCGGCATCGCCGACCGCGACGTGCAGCTTGCCCTCCAGCTTGGGGCCAAGCGTCGCCCAGTCGCGGATCAGGATGTGGGTGAGGTCGTAATGGTCGTGCCAATAGCCCAGCACCGCCTTGTCGATCACGCCTTTCGTCTTGTCGTAGATCGCCGCGGGGTAGCCGTCGGCCCCCACGGGCGAGAACACCGCCTGCCAGACGTCGAACTGCTGCCCCGAGCGGCCGTGCGAGCCGAGCGCCGCCTCGAAATGGTTCGCGCCGCGCATGGTCGCGGTGATCTCGCCGTCGCTCTTGCGATCCGCCGGCGTGTCGATCGTGGCGAACGGCCCCTGGCGGACAACAGGTCCGCTTGATGCGGTTCGGTCCTACTGGTGCGGTTTTCCCGAGGCGGTGCAGCGGGTTACGCGCACAC
>NZ_CAHJXA010000040.1 GCF_903644135.1 Sphingomonas bacterium
AGCCATCTGCAAAGCGTGGCAAAACGAACCTGCCCGCTTTACCTCAAACCCGCACCATCAATCATCGGGACCAAACACCTAGCTCCCCGTCGCTGCGGCGCAAGACCGCTTCCGACCTGGGCGAGCGGATATCATCGCGAGGAACTCCCGGGATCACGATGTCGGTCAAAACCGCTGTTGCTCTATCCTGTCGCCGGTCTTGATGCGGTAGGTGATCGGGCCGACCGGATCGACCGTCTGCTCCCAGCCGGCACCAGCATAGAGGCGTCGCGCGGGGAGGCTGGTGCATTTGGCACCCGCGGCATCGCATTGCCGGCCATCGAACATCTCGACATTGGTCGTGCCGTTGTTGGTCAGGGCGAGATGACTGCCCGTGCGTACTCCCGTCACCGCTCCGGTCATGACGATGGGACGCACGATCACCAGCACGTCATAGCCGACCAGGACCTTCAGCGCGGTGTTGGCGGCGCTGACGTCGCCGATGACGGGCTTGATCGTGACGCGATAGATGCGCTCGGCGGGACCGCGCGGCCCGACCGAGGCGATGCGGACGAGCTTGCGCTCGCCGGGTTCGAGGATGATCTTCTGCGGCGTGACGAGCAGCCCGAGCAGCGCCGGGTCGGCCCTGGCGACCCGCGCCTCGTCGGGCTGGCCGGGGTGGACGATCTCCGACGGCTCCACCACGACGTAGATTCGCTCCTTGCCGGTATTCGCCGCCTCGATATCCATGCGCGGGACCTTGTTCGGGACGAGGTCGACGATCACCTGGTTGAGGACGAGATCGGCCGAAGCCGGCGTGGCTGTGGCTGCGGTGAGGGCGGTCAGACCCGATACCATCCATCGGCGCATCATCGTCTCCATCATGGCTTGCTCACGGCGAACTGCATGGGCGGGCTCGGCCTGGGGCAGGTCAGCGTACCGAGCGCGGCATAGCCCAGCGCCGCCGGGCGAGCGCTGAGCGGCAGCCGGCATGTCCGCCCGTCCGGGCTCTGGATCTTCAGCACGTCGTCGCTGCCTGCCTCGATCTGGAAATAGCCGTCACCATCCGTCCCGCCGATCGCGCCCGCAACATAGACTGCGGCGTCTGCCACCGGCGTGCCGTCCGCCCAGACGGCCCGTCCGAACATCGCAACCACGCGGCGGGCGGACCAGACCAGGCGGCCGACATTACCGGGATAGACGCTGACGAGGCGGGTATTGCCGTCAAACTGGATGATGTCGCCGCCGACGGAGCGGATACGGACGGCATATTGCCGATAGGGCGCGACCGCGATCGACGTTTCGGTCCCGGCGTGAACGATCCCGCGCGCGGCATTGTCGACCAGGATCTCGAACGGCGCGCCGCGAGGGGCGCCTTGGACGGCGACGCGGAGGATGCTGTCGTTCTGGTCGCGGCCCTGCAGGGCGATGCCCGAGGACGTCACCGCCGCCATCGTCTGGAAGTTGATGCCGTATTGCGTCGCGCCGTCATGGCCGGCGATGGGCTGGGCGACGTCGACATCGAGGGTGGCGTGGCGGGCGGCGAGATCGGCGCGTCCTCGTACAAGCGTGCCGCTCACCTCCCGCTCGACATCGCCTGCCAGCGTCGCGTCGCCGCCCAGCACGTCGGGCCGGTGCCATGATCCGCCGACCGCCCCGATGACGGCGGCGTCATGGTTGTCGCTCGTCGCCGATGTCGCGCGTGCGCCCAAGCTGGCGGTCAGCGAGGAGCGCGCGCGGACGCGCTGAAAGGTCAGCCCGATGAAGACGGAACTGCCGTGGTTCGACACCGTCATGTCGCCGCGCAGGTTGACCTGCACGGCGGCGCGCTCGACCAGCGGCCAATAGAGGGTCGGCCCGATCGCATAGCTTCGCCCCGCGCGAGGATCGCGGCGATACGACCCCGTGACGCCGATCTGGCCCGGCTTGAGGTTGTAGCTGATCGTCGCGTTGACCTGGGTGAACGATCCGGCCGCCAGCTGTGCGGTCCGGTCGACGGCGATGCCGCCATAGTCGCCGCCGTCCTCGCCCAGCGGGATCAACGGCCGGTCGTCGTGGCTCCAGACGCGGCGGGCATCGATCGTGTAGTTGAGCCGCGCGACGCCCGACGAGCTGGCCTGGAACAGGACGCCGGCGTCGCGATGCACCGAGACGAGCCCGGCCAGCCGCACCTGTGCCGCCTGGCCCAGATGGTAGCCGCCGAGCTCCAGCAGGCCGGTCCGGTCCGTGCCCATCACGCTCGCGTCGAGTGCGAGGTGAGGACTGAAGCGGCGCGCGATGCCGGCGAGGTACAGCGGGGTGCCGCTGGTCGCGAACGGCGCATTGCGGCGATTGCGCCCCAGCAGGCCACCATAGGCGAAGAAGATCGGCTCGCCGATTGCGGCGATCGCGACGTTCTTGGTGAAGAAGCGGCGTTCGTCATGCGCCGTCCCGCCAATTTCCTCGATGTGCAGCACCACTTCGTACGATCCATCCGGCAGGCTGGTCGTGTCGAGCGCCTGGTTGCCGGCCTCATAGTTGCGCGAGGTCAGCAGGCGACCGTCGCGAATGATGTCGACCCGCGCCCGCAGCGGCAGCGACACGATCAGCGGCGTGCCCGCGATCGAGGTGCGGTCGAGCCGTGTGTCGACCTGGCTCGCCACGCCCGCGCCGATCAGCCGGCGACGGCCGATCAGCTCGATCCCGGGCACCCACAGCGCCCCGGCGGCATAGCGCACCCCCGGCCGGTCGAGTTCGGCGGCTAAGGTATCGACCGTCAGGCCCTCGTAGGACGAAAAGGACAGGTCGGTCCGAAGCCGGGCGGCGCCCTCCGCCAGGATCGCGCGGTTCTGCAGGCCGTAAAATGCATCGCCGCCGCTGCCGGCGATGCTGCCGCCGAACCGGTCGACCAGCGATACGCCCGGCTGCGGCCGGGGTAGGTAGCCGCGCGTCGCCACCGGGTGAACGGCGAGCAGGCCGGGATGGACATACACGTCGAGCCGGAACCGCTGGTCGTCGAAGACGACGCCGGCGACCGCAGGGTGGTAGATGCCGCAGGCGGCACGCTCGGCATCGGTATTGGCGCGGCAGACCATGCCGGGATGCGAGTCGAGGTCGGGCATCGCCAGCGCCGCGCGTATCGCCGCCGGGTCGAGGAGATCGGGCAGGAGCGCGACCAGCGCATCGACGTCCAGCACCGTGACCTTGCCCGGGCTGTAGCGGACGCGGGCCTGACCGAGCAGGCGACCACCCATGACCACGTCGGCGATCGCCTCCTGGGGCTGGAGCAGCGAGTCGAAGCCCGCCGGGCGGCTGGTGTTCACCCGCGGGATGTCGTTCGCCGCGTGTGCGGCCGCGCCTACGACCAACGCTAACACGAACAGGGAGAGCCGGAGCGTATCGCGGCGAAGGGAACGCACGACCACCATGCGCCGCGGCTACTGCGCCGCGATGATGAGCGTCAGCGACCCCGAATAGCTGCCCGCGGTGGCACCGCTCAACGCCGCGGAGCGCAGGATCACGATCAGGCTGGCGGTGGCCGGGTTGAGCAGCGAACAGGTCTGATCGACGACCAGGCCGCCGCTGAAGCCGCCGACCGTCGTATTGGCGGCCAGCGCCGTGCCCGATGACCGGTTGGGGGCCGCCGCCCATTGCAGCTCATAGGGCATCGCCGTCGCGCTGCCCGCCAGGGTGAGCGCGCCGCCGGTGCCGCTGCCCGACGCGCGAACGCTATAGAGTCCGGTCAGGCTGCTCGCATAGGCGCAAACACTCTGGCTGTTGGTGACATCGACCGCGGTGGAGGACAAGGCTCCGAACGCAACGTCGGCGAGCTTGGTCAGGCGTACCGTCTGCGCCTCGACGGCGTTGCCGACGACTGACAGCGGCAGCGCCGGCAGCATCGCCAAGATCCAGCCGCGCCTCGCCACACCAGCACCCCCGACGCCGCCCGCGGTCAGACGGGCGAGACGAGCAGGGTCAGGGTGCCGGTATAGCTGGTCTGCGACGCCATGGTGAGCAGCTGGGCCGAGGTGATGCTGACGATCAGGCTCGACGAGGTCGCCGGCGCGGTCGCGCAGGTCGGCGTCGTTGCGGTCGAGTTGAACGTGCTTGATGCCGTCGCCGCGGTCAGCGCCGTGCCCGAGCTCTGCCCCGTCGACTGGTTCCACTGCACGCTATAGGCGACCGGCGTGAGCGCACCCGAGGCGAGCGTGAACGCGCCGCTGGTGCCGCTGCCGGTGGCGGTGATCGTGTAGCCCTTGGTCGCGGTGTTGCTCCACACGCAGTTGCTCTGCGCGTTGGTCGCCGTGGTCGAAGGGTCCACGTTGGTGAAGGCGACGTCGTTCAGGCCGGTGATCTGCACGCGGTTGGGCACCGTCACCGTGATGGTGATGTTGCCCGTCGACGTCGCGCCGAGCGTGCCCTGGGTGGACGCCAGCGCCGGCGTGGCGGTCAAACCGACCGCGACGCACGCCAGCGCGACGGGGAAGAAAAGGGATTTCCAGAGCATCGTCATTGTCCTCCAAAGGCAAGCTGTCTCGTGCCATGCCAAAGCAGTGCCGATCGCGCTTCTGGTCCAACGAGCCTATCGGCCGGTTAAGCGTCCAACCGATATGGTTGTAACAGCCGCCCTGAGGCAACGCCGCTGGCCGACGGCGCGGCATCGGCCGCTATTCGGTCGCTTCCCTCTCGCCGACGGGCGCGACGAGATGTTTGGTGCTATGCGGCCGGCACAGGCTGATGGAAGAAGGAATGATGATGAAGCGGTTCTTGCTGGTTGCGGCGTCGGCGCTGGTCCTGTCGACGGCGGCGGTCGCGCAGCTGCCGGCGAAGCGCGGCGGCGTCTGGGCGCAGAGCTATACCGGCCGCAAGCCCGATCCCGCGATCCGCTTCGGCCAACTGCCCAACGGCCTGCGCTATGCGGTGATGCACAATGCGACGCCGGCGGGGCAGATGTCGTTGCGCCTTTACATCGGCTCGGGATCGATGGCCGAGACCGACGAGCAACAGGGGCTGGCGCACTTCCTGGAGCACATGGCGTTCCGGGGCAGCACCCATGTGCCCGATGGCGAGATGATGCGGGTGCTGCAGCGCCATGGCCTGGCGTTCGGGGCCGACACCAACGCCTCGACCGGCCAGACCGCGACGATCTTCCAATTCGACTTCCCGCGCGCCGACCAGGACAGCATCGACACCGGGCTGGGCTTCTTCCGCGAGATCGCCAGCGAGCTGACGCTGTCGCAGGCGAGCATGGACGGGGAGCGCGGCGTCATCCTGTCGGAGGAGCGGCTGCGCGACAGCCCCGGCTATCATGCGATCAAGGCGCAGTATGGCTTCGACCTTGAAGGCCAGCTGGCCCCGAAGCGCTGGCCGATCGGCCTGGTCGACATCATCCGCACCGCCCCGGTCTCGCGCATCCGCGCCTATTACGAGGCGCATTACCGGCCGGAGAACGCGGTGGTGGTCGCGGTCGGCGACTTCGACGCGGCCGCGATGGAAGCGCAGATCAAGACCCGCTTCGCCGACTGGAAGGGGAAGGGCGCTCCCCCACCGGAGCTCGACGTCGGCAGCGTCAAACAGCGCGACGAGCAGGTGCGGGCGTTCGCCGAACCCGGCGCGCCCGACCACACCTATGTCACCTGGGCGCGCGCCTATAACGATCAGGCGGACACCGACACACGCGAGCGGATCGACTTCGTGCGGCTGGTCGCGATCACCATGCTCAACCAGCGCTTCGCCGACATCGCCCGCCAGCCCAACCCGCCCTTCCTCGCGGCGTCGTTCGGGCAGGACAATGTGCTCAAGTCGGCGAACCTGACCAACCTGTCACTGACCGCACCGCCCGAGAAGCGGCTCGCCGCGCTTAAGGTGTTGCTCGACGAGCAGCAGCGGGCGATGACCTTCGGCTTCACCCAGGCCGAACTCGACCGCGCGGTGTCGACTTTGTCGGCGGTGTTCCAGAACGCTGCAACGGGCGGCGACACCCGCAAGAATGTCGAGATCGTCGACAACATCCTGCAAAATGTCGACGAGAACGAGGTCGCGACCAGCCCCGTGCAGGATTATGCGCAGGTGCTGGCCTGGTCGAAGACGATCAAGGTCGCCGAAACCGACGCTGCGCTTCGCGCCGCGTTTGCCGGTGCCGGCCCGCTGGTGTTCGTCGCCGCCGAGCAGGCACCGGCCGGCGGCAAGGCGGCGGTGAAGACTGCGGTCGACGCCGCGCGCGCCGACAAGGTCATCGCCGGTACCGCAACAGCGACGGTCGACTGGCCCTATGCGTCGTTCGGCAAGCCCGGCGCGGTGGTCGAGCGGCGGGCGATCGCCGATCTTGGCATCACGCAGGTGCGCTTCGCCAACGGCGTTCGGCTGACGGTCAAGCCGACTGCCTTTGCCAGGGACGAGGTGCAGATCGCGGCCGCGTTCGGCACCGGCCGCCTCGGCCTGCCGCTCGACCGCGCGCGATCCTTCTGGACGGTGAACGGCACCGCGCCGGTGTTCGTCGAGGGCGGCACCGGCAAGCTTTCCGCCAGCGCGATCCAGCAGGCGCTGGTCGGGAAGGTCACCAGCGCGGCGCTGAGCATCCAGGACGACGCCTTCCTGCTGCGCGGGCAGACCCGGCCGGCCGACTTGCCGACGCAGATGCAGCTCCTTGCCGCGTACCTCGCCGATCCCGGCTTCCGTCCCGAGGCCTATGACCGGATGCGGCCGCTGGTCGCGCAGGCGTTGCCGCAGTTCAGCGCTACGCCGATGACGGTGCTGACCCGCGAGGCGTCGGTCATCCTGCACGGCGGCGACAGGCGGTGGTCGCGGCTGCCCAGCGCCGCCGACCTCGCCGCCAGCAGGCCGGAGGATGTGCGCTCGATCCTGGCACCGGCGCTGTCCGGGCCGCTCGATGTGACGATCGTCGGCGCGGTCGATGTCGAGGCGGCGATCGCCCAGGCCGCCGCGACCTTCGGAACACTGCCGTCGCGTCCGCCGGCGGGCCTTGCGAGCGAGGTCGTGCGGTTTCCCAAGCCGGCGGCGACGCCGATCGTGTTGTCCCATACCGGCCGCCCCGACCAGGCGGCGGCGGTCGAGGCCTGGGCCGCGCCGGGCCTGTTCGAGAGCCAGAAGGACGCGCGCGCGCTGGCGGTCGCCGCCGAGATCCTGCAGACGCGGGTGACCGACCGGCTGCGCACCGCGGAGGGCAGCACCTATTCGCCGACGGTGCAGGCGTCGTCGTCCGACACGCTGCGCGACTATGGCTTCATCCTCGGGCTAGTCGAGGTGCCGCCGGCCAAGATCGCGACCTTCTACACCGAGCTGGCCGAGATGATCGCCGACATGGCCCAGCATCCGGTCAGCGCCGACGAGCTCGCCCGCGCCAAGGAACCGCTGATCCAGACGCGCAAGCGCGACCGGCAGGACAATGCGTTCTGGGTCACCGGCCTGACCGAGGCGCAGCGCGATCCGCGCCGGCTCGACGCGCTGCGCACGTCGGTGTCGGGCGTCGAGGAGGTGCAGGCCGCCGACGTCCAGCGCGTCGTCGGCAAATATCTGCGCGTCGGCGGCTCGACCCGGGTGGTGATCAAGGCGGCGGGACAATAGTGGCGGCGATCAGGCTGGAAAGCTGTTCTCTCTAAGCCGCCAGCGCCTCCATCGGTGTGATTGCCGGCAGGTCGAGGCTGTTGCCGACGGGCAGGCTGGTCAGTCGGCCGCGGAACACGTTCAGCCCCGCCCGCAGATGCTCGTCCGCGCGCAGGGCGTCGACGCCGCGGTCGGCGAGCGCCAGGCCGAACGGCAGGGTGGCGTTGCCGAGCGCGTAGCTGGACGTGCGCGGCACCGCGCCGGGCATGTTGGCGACGCAGTAATGCGTCACGCCGTCGACCGTGAACACGGGGTCGGCATGGGTGGTCGGCCGCGAGGTCTCGAAGCATCCGCCCTGATCGATCGCCACATCGACCAGCACTGCGCCCGGCTTCAGCCGCGACAGCATGTCGCGCGTGATAAGCTTGGGCGCGCGTGCGCCGGCGACCAGCACGGCACCGATGATCGCGTCGGCGAGCCCGGCCTGCCGCTCGATCTCGTGCGCCGTCGAGAAGGCGGTGGCGATGCGACCGCCGAACAGCTCGTCGATCGCGCGCAGGCGCGGTAGCGAGCGGTCGAGGATGACGACCTCCGCGCCAAGGCCCGCCGCCATCCGGGCGGCGTGCAGCCCCACGACGCCGCCACCGATCACCATCACGCGCGCCGGCGCGACCCCGGGGACGCCGCCCATCAGCAGGCCCGGCCCGCCGGCGGTCCGCCGCATCGAGAAGGCGGCCGCCTCGATCGACAGCCGGCCCGCGACCTCGCTCATTGGGGCCAGCAGGGGCAAGCCGCCGGCGGCATCGGTGATCGTCTCATAGGCGACACCGATGCAGCCGCTGTCGAGCAGCCCCCTGGTCTGGGCGGGGTCGGGCGCGAGATGGAGGTAGGTGAAGAGGATCTGGCCTTCGCGTAGCATCGCCCATTCGCGTTCCTGCGGCTCCTTCACCTTCACGATCATGTCCGCCCGCGCGAAGATCGCGTCCGCCTCGCCGGCGATGTCGGCACCTGCGAGGCGATAGGCGTCGTCATCCGATCCGATACCGGCACCCGCCCCGGCCTCGACGATCACGGCATGGCCATGGGCGACGAACTCCTGCACCGCGGCCGGGGTCAGTCCCACCCGGTACTCGTCGACCTTGATCTCCTTGGGCACACCAACCAGCATTGCTTATCTCCTTCATCGCCGTCTCGCGGCGACCGATCCCATTTCCAATTTGTGCAGCGCTGTTCCGGCCAGCTGTTGCGGTCGAGAAAGCGGAAGCGACTTACCGGGCGGTCTTCGGGCCTTTGCCGAACACCTGCCCCGCCTTGACGGCGAGCGCGTCGTCTTCGACCGGCTCCCGCCCGCTGACGCCGATGCCGCCTACGACATTACCGTCCAGCAGGATGGGCACGCCGCCCGCCATGGGCAGCATCCCCTTGATGCCGAGCAGCGTCAGGTCGCCATGGGCAAGCGCCTGTTCCGCCTGCTTGGTCGGCGACGCCATCACGATCGCCGTCCGCGCCTTCTGCTCGGCCGCTTCCAGGTTGATGAAGGACGTGCCGTCCATCCGCAGCGCCGCGACGAGGTTGCCCTCCGCATTGGTGACGGCGACGGCGACGGGCGGGCCGTCCGCCGCCAGCTTCACCGCTTCGTTGGCGATCTTCGTCGCATCCGCCAGGTGCAGCGCCGACGTTTCGATCGTCTGCGCCGATACGCTCGGCGCAACGGCTGTCACGCACAGGGCGGCGATGCTTGCCAGGGCATGGACGCGGCCGGTCACTGGTTGTGATCCTTGACCGGCGGAACGGCCTTGGGCGGTGTGCTGATGAAGGCGTGGATGTCGTCTATGTCCTTCTTGCTGAGCACGTCGGAGAAGGACGACATGCCGGCATAGCTGAAGGCACCGTCATGGACGATCGCCTGGAATGCCGCATGGGTCGACGGCGGCAGGTTCCACAGGTCGGGATAGCCGGTCGCATTGCCGGGCGTGCCGTGACAGTTGGAGCAATTGGTGGCGAACAGATCGGCCCCATGGCGTACCATCGCCGCGGTGCCGCGATACTGGGCGGGCGCGGGCCTTACCGTGGCGGCAACCTGTAGCGGCGGCAGCGCCGGTGCCGCGCCGCCCAGCTTGAAGACGATCAGGCGCTCCGTGTTGACGCGCTGGTTCGCGACCACATCCGGCGGGTAGCCGCCAAGCGCCGCGCCGCCGAGCCCGGCGGTAACGGCGACGTAGCGCTCGCCGTCGATGGTGTACGCCATCGGCGACGCCATTACGGCGGTGCCGATGGCGATCCGCTGCAGGACTGTGCCGTCGCGCCCGTCATAGACCGTCAGATAGCCGTCCGAACTGCCCTCGAAGACCAGCCCGCCGCTCGTCGTCATCGTTCCGCCGCCGTAGAAGGGCTGCGGCTTGCCGGTCCAGACCGCCTTCTGTCGCACCGGGTCCCAGGCGGTGAGCACCGTATCGATCTTGGGCTTGGGCTGGCTCGCGAGCAGCGGCGCGGGCGTGTTGGCGTCGGTGAACAGCGCTTCCGATCCCTGGATCACGGTATAGGGCTGCCAGGGCACCGGCTTCATCTTGAAGGTCATCGGTGCCTCCAGCACCGGGATGTAGACCAGGCCGGTCGCGGTGCTGTACGACATTGGATGCCAGTTATGGGCACCGAACTCGGACGGCCAGACCAGCTTGATCGCCTTGGAGAAGTCGCCCTGCTCGGTGAAGACCGGGCGGCCGGTCTTCAGGTCGACATGGTCGGCCCAGGTAGCGACCGTGTATTTTTGCGCGGACAGCAGCTCGCCGGTGACGCGGTCGAGGACGTAGAAGAAGCCGTTCTTGGGCGCCTGCATGATCACGCGGCGCTCGCGGCCGCCGACGCTCAGGTTCGCCAGGATCATGTTCTGCGTGGCGGTATAGTCCCAGCTGTCGCCCGGCGTCGTCTGATAATGCCACTTCTTGCGGCCGGTATCGGCGTCGAGCGCGACGATCGACGACAGGTACAGATTGTCGCCGCCCGCGGGGCTGCGCAGCCATTTGGGGTGCGGCATCCCGTTGCCAGTGCCGATATAGACGATGTTGGTCTCCGGATCGTAGACGATCGAGTCCCATGGCGTGCCGCCGCCGCCAAAGCCCCAGGCGGAATGCGGGTCCCAGGTCTTGCGCGCCTCGGTGACCTCGGGGGTCTCGTCGCCCTTGGCCGGGTCGCCCGGCACCGCCCAGAAGCGCCAGGCGAGCTTGCCGGTCTTGCGGTCGTATGCGCTGGCATAGCCGCGAGCGCCCATCTCCGCGCCGCCATTGCCGATCACGACGTTGCGCCCGGCGATCCGCGGCGCGCCGGTGACGGCGTAGCTCATGCTGCGGTCGGCGAGGGTATCGACCTTCCATAGCGGCTTGCCCGTCTTGGCGTTCACTGCCGCGAGATAGCCGTCGAGCGTGCCGACATAGACGATCCCGTCGGCCACCGCGACGCCGCGGTTGACCGCGTCGCAACAGGCATGGCGCGCGAAATGCCCGTCGACTTCGGGGTCGTAGCGCCAGAGTTGCGCACCGGTCTTGGCATCGAGCGCGTAGACGACGCTCCACGGCCCGGTGACGTACAGGACGCCGTCGACGACGACCGGTGTCGCCTCCATGCCGCGATGGGTGCGGCCGCGCACGGTGAAGTCGTCGAACTCCCAGGCGACGCCCAGCTTCTTCAGCTCGTCCGGTGCAAGCGTGGTGTCGTAGGTGTGCGCCGTCTCCTGCGCCCATTGCGGCACCGTGCCGCCGGCAGTGTCGCGGCCACAGGCACCGAGCGACAGCGCGCCGCCGGCGAGCAGCAAGACACCCAGCCGACGCACGCGCGCACTGCCCATCGTCTTCGCCGAACTCATGCCGTCGTTCCCCCGCGCGCTATCGGTCCGGGTGAGAGACGCTGCCACATGGACATGGCCACATCATTCCCCAGCCTTCATCAAGGTAAGACGCACGACGGCGCCTAATCCGTCAAACCTCGTGCTCGCGCGGTTGCGGCATCGTTTGCCGAGCCCTTCGCCAAAGCCATTTGCGTCGGCCGTTGTTTGGCTTCATCATTTAGCAAAGGAGCGCTGCATGAAGCCGAACCCTGATGGCGAACACTCGTCCACCCAGGCGCTGTATGCCGAGTTCCGCCGGCCGCTGCTGAGCTTCTTCCGCCGGCGCGTGAAGGACCCCGGCGAGGCCGAGGACCTGACCCAGGAGGTGTTCTCGCGGCTGTTGCGCGAGCGCCCGGGCGACGGCATCGCGGACGCCAAGGGCTATGTCTTCCGCATCGCCCTCAACCTGCTGCGCGACCGTGCAAGACGCGAGGGCGTGCGCGGCGCGACGCTCCTGTCCGACGTCCATGCCGGCCGGGTCGCGAGCCTGGTCGCGGAATTGGTTGAGGATCGGCACCCGGAACGCGTCTTACTAGCAAAGGACGAGGTAGGGCGGGTCGTGCGCGCCTTGAGCGCGTTACCCGAGCGAACCCGAGACATGTACATCCTATTCCGCCTGGAAAATATGAAGCAACGAGACATCGCCAACCTCTACGGCCTGAGCCGCAGCACCGTCGAGAAGGAGGTGATGCGCGCGACGCTGCACCTCGCGCTACGGCTGGAGCGCGGCGAGCGATGAACGCCGACGAGCGGGACCGCGCCCATGTCAGCCGCCTTGCCGAGGCGAGCTTCTGGCAGGCGCATCTTGCCGACCATGATCTGGAAAGCAGCGCAGCGTTCGAGGCGTGGCTGGTCGCCGACCCGGCCCACCAGGCGGCCTGGGACCATGTCCAGGCCGGCTGGATCGCGGTCGGCGAGCAGTCCAGCTCGCCCGACCTGCTGCAGCTGCGCCGCGATGCCCTGCGCCGGGCGCAGCGGGCGAGCCGCTCGCGCTGGGCGACGTCCCGCCAGTTCGCACTGGTGGCCAGCTGCGTGCTCGTCCTGCTTGTCGCTGGCGTCGGCGGCGGCGCATGGTGGCGCAGCGTCTTTCCGCCAAGCTTTCAGACCGCCAGCGGCGAGCGGCGCACGATCACGCTCGACGACGGCTCGCGCGTGTCGCTCGACGCATCCTCGCGGCTTGAGGTCCGCTATACCAGGCAGCAGCGCAAGCTAGTGCTGCTCGCCGGGCAGGCGCGGTTCGACGTCGCCCACAACCCGCTGCGCCCCTTCTTGGTCGAGGCGCGCGGCCGCACGGTGATCGCCACCGGCACGGCGTTCAACATCGACCTGCTCGGCCCGACCGAGCTGGTGACGCTGATCGAGGGGCGGGTCGTGATCACCCCGTCGCAGGGTGCCACGCCGCCGCTCGCCGCCTTCCGCCGGCCGCCGCCGACCGACATCGTGCTGGCACCGGGTCAGCAGGCGGTGTTCCGGCCGGCGTCGCGCACCACGCTGGCGACGGTCGACCTCAAGCGGACCGGCGCGTGGGAGGCGGGGATGCTCGACTTCGACAACGAGCGGCTGGCGAGCGTGGCGGCGCGCATCAACCGCTACACCGAGCAGCCGGTGGTCGTCGCCGCCACCGCCGCCGACATGAGGATCAGCGGCGTCTTCAAAACCGGCGATACTGCGACCTTTGTCGATGCGGTCGTGCACTATCTGCCGGTGGCCGCGACCGATCGCGGCAGCGACATCGTCATCGCTGCCGATCGATCCAAACACTGAGTCCCCGTCGCACCCGTTTAAGAATCTTTTGAGGATCGGCGATCGGAGCGCGTCCTTAATGATATGGGGAGACTAGCAGGTCACCCAGCATCAGGGGGATCAACCATGCGCTTTCGTCACTCGCGTCTTCAGGGTCTCGGCACATCGGCGCGGATCGGTGCGATCGCCCTGCTGATGGCCGGCGCGCCGGCCTGGGCGCAGACACGGACCTTCGACATCGCCGCCATGCCGCTGGGCCAAGCGCTGCGCACCGTCAGCCAGTCCTCGGGCAAGCAGATCATCTTCGCCGACAGCCTCGTCCGGGGAAAGACCGCGCCGCGTCTGCGCGGGCCCTATACGGCCGACGCCGCGATCGGGATGCTGCTCGCCTCCAGCGGCCTGGTCGCGCGGACGGCGCCCTCCGGGGCGATCATGGTGCTGCGAAGTCAGCAGGGGATCGGCCAGCGGGGCCTGGCCGGCGGCACCGACCAGGGACCGGCGGTAGCGCCCGCCGCGGCAGCCGCCCAGGCCGAGGCGACGGAGACCAGCGGCGACGTCATCGTCACCGCGACCAAGAGCCGCCAGCGGCTGGTCGACGTTCCCGCCA
>NZ_CAHJXA010000041.1 GCF_903644135.1 Sphingomonas bacterium
CGCGCCGTCCCGCGCGAGCCGATGCGCGGAGCCGCGCCGTCCGACGGGGCCGCATCGAGCGCGAAGGCCAGCGTCCCGTCGGCGGTCTGCCGCGCCTGGTAGCCGGCATCCGCCAGCGTCGCCGATTGCGACCAGAGCGGCTGGCTGTCGAGCCAAACGGTGACGCCGCTGCCCGGGGTCAGCGGCATCTGCTCGCGGGTCGGCAGGTCGACGCGGTAGCGGACCTGGGCGGGGTCGGCGACCTCCATGATCGGCTGGCCGGTCTCGACGGCGCGGCCCTCCCAGTCGTGGCGGTCGGTATAGGCGGCGATGCCGGCGAACGGCGCGACGACGCGAGCGCGCGCCAGCATGTCGCGGGCATAGCCATATTCGGCTGCGGCGAGCTGATACTCGGCCTGGGCGATCGAGATGCCGCGACCTTGGGCGGCGTCGCCGAAGGTGGCGGAGGCGACCGCGTCGACCTTGGCGCGGGCGACTTGCAAGCGCTGCTGGGCGAGGCTGAGTTCATTGCGGAGCTTGACGTCGTCGAAGCGGAGCAGGGTCTGGCCGCGCGCGACCGATGCACCGGGGGCGACGTCGATGCTGGCGACGACGCCCTGGAACGGTGCGGCGACGACGAACGGGTGCGCCGCGACGACCTCGACCGGGGCGAGCACCGACAAATGCACGGGGAACAGCGCCACGGCCGCACCGGCGGCGATAGCCGCGCGTCGCTGGCGGCGGGTCAGGCGCGGCAGGCGGCGCACCGGCTTGTTGCCGCTCAGCGCCAGCCAGCCATGCTGGACCGTGTCCCCGAGCCGGGCGAGCCGCGCCGCTTCGGTGGCGTCGAACGGATGCCCGCGCGCGAGCAGCAGCGCGCCGAAGGCGGTGCCGTCGCGGCCGACCAGCGGCCGCCACAGCCAGTGGCGGAACGGATAGTCGGCGAGCGCCTCGTCCTCGGGCGCATCGAGGTCGCAGGCGTCGGTGCGATCACGCACCGCCGCCTCGATCGCGCGGATCACCGGCGCGTTGCGGTCGATCGCGACGAGGCTGGAGGCGGTGCGGACCTGCCACCCCTCCCCCATCAGCGGCCGCTGGAGGACGAACATCTGGTCATGGGCAACCAGCCCGCGCGTCTCGTTGGCGACGAAGAACAGCAGCTCGGCGACGCTCGCTTGGTGCCGCACCGACGCTTCCCAGCCGAGCAGCAGCCCGAGCGGGGACGCCTCCGCGCGCGGCGGATGGGTCAGGTCATGCAGCGCGGCCAACGGTCCCGCCTTGCTGGAAATGGGCGGTGCCGCTCATGCCGGGCAACACCGTACCGACCACGCCGATGCGGCCGGTGACGCGCATCGTCTTCGACACCGGATCGACCGCCGCGCCGAGCCGGACGATGCTGCCCGAGACGCTGCCGCCGGTCTCGTCGAGGCCGAAGGTGAAGGGCGTGCCGGGCTTGAGCCAGGTCAGCCAGGCGGACGGCACGATCAGCTCGACCTCCAGGTCGCCACTGCCCTGGATTTTCATCAGCGGCGCGCCGGGGGCGGCGACGTCGTGCGGGTGGGCGATGCGCTCGACCACCATGCCGCCGAACGGCGCGGCGATCGAGCATTGGCCGGTGCCGGCGCGGATCGCCTGCGCCTCGGCCGACGCCTTGCCAAGATTGGCCTTCGCGACCGCGACCTCGTTGGTGCCGATCGCCTTATATTGGTCGAGCTCGACATTGGTGTCATAGGTCTTGCGCGACGCCGATGCCGCCGCCTCGGCCGCCGCCAGCTGGGCGCGCATCTGCGAACAGTCGAAGCTCGCCAGCATCTGCCCGCGCGCGAAGCTCTGCCCGGCCTCAAGCGGCAGCGCGGTGATCAGCGCGGTCATGCGGCTGGCGATCACCGCCTCCTGGCTCGACTTGATCACGCCATGCGCGACCATGTCGGCTCCCGGCACATAGGCCGCGCCTGCCACCGTCAGGCGGTCGTCGGCCAGCACCGCCCGGTCGACCGCCAGGTGCGGCGGCGTCAGCCGGGTGGTCGCCCTGGCGTCCGACCAGGTCACTTCGCCCGGCATCGCCAGCGTCGCGGCGATCGCCAACACGGCCGCGACGCCGACGCCGGCGGCAAGCTTGGTGCGCGGGCTCAGGGCCGCGAAATCGATCCGCACCATGTCAGTTCCCCCGCATCGCCACGGCACGCTGCGCCCACATCGCCTGCAGCGCGCCGGCCAGGCCGTGCACGCTCTGGCGGTCGGTCACCTCGGGCGTGAAGCTGTCGATCCCCATTGCCGCATACAGGTTGGCATAGGCGTTCTGCGCATCGGCATAGGCGATGTCGTAGCGTACCTCGCTGACCAGCGTGTTCATCCGCTCGCGCAGCTGGGTCTGCTCGCTGATCGCGCCGGCTTTGAAGCCGCCATCGATCTGGCCCATGATCCGGGCCTGCACCGCATGGCCGTGCCGCGCCGTCGCCAGCTCGGAGGCATAGAGGCCGTAGCGCGCCCGGGCGACCTGAACCTGCGTCATCACCGCCATCGCCGTCGCTAGTTCCTTGGAACGCAGCACATCGTCCTGGGCGTGGACAGTCTTCTTCACCGCGCCCAAGCGGAACACGTTGATGAGGTTGAACGCCGACTTCGCGCCATATTGCGCCCAATGGGAGTTGTAGAGGAAGCCGTTGGAGTCGGCGTTGATGCCGACGAATCCCTTCAGGCTGGGGAACATCGCCAGGATCTGCGAGTCCAGCTCGTGCTTGTTGATCCGCTGCTGATAGCCGACTTCGCGCAGCTCGGGCCGGTTGCGCAGCGCGGTCATCACCTCCTCGTCGGCGGACAGGGCCACCGTCGGCAGCTCCGCCTCGCGCGGCGGCAGCACCAGCTCATAGTCCGTGCCGGGGTCGAGGTTCATCAGCGCGGCAAGCTGCGTCTTGGCGATGCGCAACTCGCGGCCGAGTGACTTGGTCTGCGCCTCGATCTCGATCAATTCGCGCTGATAGGTCAGCGCGATCAGCGGCGGCGACTTGCGGCGCTGCGCCAGCGCCTCGGAATTTTCGAGCGTGGCCGCGATCGTCGTCTGCAGCTGGGTCAGCTGGGTCAGCAGCCGCTGCGCCGACACCGCCCGGTAATAGGCGGTACGGACGTCCTCGATGATGCGGTTGGACACCTTGCGGCGTTCCTCCGCGGCGATCAGCACACCGTCCGCCTTCTGCTTGGCGCGGACATAGGAGAGGCCGAAGTCGAGCACGTCCCAGCTGAGCGTCAGGTCGCCGGAGGCGACGTCGCGGTCGGTCGAGGTCGACGGCTCCAGGCTCTGCCGCTGGGTCAGCAGCGACAGGCTGGACGCGCCGGCCTCGTTGCTGCGCCCGAAATAGCCGCCGCTGGCGACCAGCTGGGGCAGCATGTCGTAGGTGGAAAGGTTCAGCTCGCGGCCCTTCAGCGCCTGCTGCCGCTGCTCGACGCGGTAGTCGAGATTGTATTTCAGCGCGCGTGCCATCGCCTCGTACAGGTCGATCGGGGCGGTCACCGGCTCCTGATGGGCGGTGACATTGGCGCGGATGCTCTGCGCTCGCGCGTCGTCATCGGCCGCGGTCATAGGATGTGGCGTCACCGAACAGCCGGCGAGCAGGCCGGCGAGCGCGGCCCCGGCGGCGATGCGGCGAAGCCGGTTGCGAGTGGTGGTGGTCATGACGGTCCTCACTTGAAGTGGCGATCCAGGCGCAGGGCGGCGGCCCGTGCGACGGCATGGCGAGTGGCAAGCGTGGCATCGAGCGGTGCCGCGCGGTGGTGGTGGGGCTTGGCGGGTGCGGTCCGGTCCAGCTCGATCTCACCGGTCGCGCCCTGGACGACGATCGGCGTCGTACTGGTGCGGCCGTCCGCGCGGGTGACGCGGACGACCAGGTGGAGCTCGTCGGCGTCCGCAGCTCGCTCGACGATGGCGAGGCCGCGAGGGTCGACCTTGATCCAGTCGCGCATCGGACCGCGCGCGGGGCGGACATCGACCGAGCGGATCGCGGCCGCTCCGTCGGGGGCGGTGTCGCGCACCTCGATGTAGAGCGCACCGCCGCGCACGACCGAGTCGACCATGATGCAGGCGTGGTGGTCGGCGGCGGCGGAGAAGCCGGTCGCACCCTTGACCAGGAAGTCGCCCCAGCGATGGTCGAACAGGCGGTCGCCGGCGTCGCGCTGATCGCGCAGCACCTCCAGTTGCGCGACCTCGGCGGTGACGGGCTGGTCGGGGTCGATGCCGGTGCCGTTCAAGCTGCGTGCAGCCTCGACCGCGTCGCCGACCGGCTCGCGGCCGATCGCGGTGGTGTTGAGCGAGCGGACCTGCTCGACCGTGTCGAGGATCGTCAGCGGGTTGCGGATCACGCCATCGTCGGCGACGACCACCCGTGCGAAGCCGGGCGACGGATCGACGAACCGGACGCGGCCGATCTCCAGCAGTTCGTTGATGTCGGCCCCGCGCCCGTCCGCGACCCGCACGACGAAGGTGCCGTCGGTGAAGCCGCCCTGGCCATCGGCGACGACGTAGCGGATCGTGGTCGTGCCGACGAAACCGAGCTGCGGCGTGAAGCTGATGACCCCGTCGCTGCCGACCGACACGTCGCCGTTTGCGGAGCTCGCCTGGACGATCGTCGGGCTGTCGCCATCGGCGTCGGTGACGCCGGCGAGCGCGTCGATGCGCACCGGCCGGCCGCCGATCGCCTCGACCGGCGCGTCCTGCGCCGGCACGACGGGAGGGTGGTTGACGTGATCGACGGTGACGGTGACGCTCGCTGTGGCGGTCGCGCCGTCGCTGTCGGTGACGGTGTAGCGGACCGTGTCGACCCCGCTGAAGCTCGCGCCGGGCCGGTAGGCCAGGGTGCCGTCCGGATTGATCGTGACCGCGCCATGCTGCGCGGTGGCGGCGGTAACGGCGAGCGGGTCGCCGTCGGGATCGCGCGCATTGGCGAGCGCGGGCAGAACGATGCCGGTCTCCTCGCCGGTGCGCGCGGCGCTATCGGTGGCGATTGGTGCCTGGTTGGCGATGTCGAGCGTGAAGGTCGATGAGGCGGTGAGGCCACCCGCGTCGGTGGCGCTGACCACGACAGTATAGCGGCCGCCCGGTGCCTGCGCGGCGGCGCTGTGATCGACGACGCCGCTGATCGCGCCAGAGGCCGGGTCGATCGACAATCCCTTGGGCAGGCCGGTAGCCGCATAGGCTAGCGCGTCGCCGTCGCGATCGGCGAACCACGGCGCGGCTGCGATGCTGACGCCGGTGCCCTCCAGCGCGGTGGCTGCGGGGGGCGCAGCCACGACGCTCGGCGCGTGGTTGACCGGCAACACCGTCACCAGCACGCTCGCGCTCGCCTGGCCGCCATCACCGTCGGCGATGGTGTAGACGATCACGTCGTCGCCGCGGAAGCCCGTGTTCGGCTGGTAGTCGATGGTACCGTCCGGGTTGATGGCGACCGAACCGTGCGAAGCGACCGCGCCCGTCACCGTCAGCGGATCGCCGTCGGGATCGGCATCGTTGGCCAGCACCGGAATGGTGACGCGCACCTCCTGCGGCGTGGTCGCGCGGTCGTCGGCGGCGACGGGCGCGGGGTTGACGATCGTCCAGTCGAAGCCGCTGCTCGCGCTGGCGTGGGAGGGGTCGGTGGCGGTGACGACGACGTGGTAGACGCTGCCCCGGCTCGCCGCATGGTCGAGCGTGCCGGCGATGCGGCCGCTGGCCGGATCGATCGCCAGCCCCGGCGGCAGGCCGGTCGCGCTATAGGTCAGCGCGTCGCCGTCGACATCGGCGAAGAACCCCCCGACATCGAGCGCGATCGGCTGCGCATCGGCCCCGGCCTGCGCCGCGATCGGCCGGGCTGTTGGTGCGTCGTTGACGGGTGTGATCGTCACAGCGACATGCGCGTTCGACGTGCCGCCCTGGCCGTCGCTGATCGCGTACGCGATGCTGTCGATGCCGTTGTAATCGGCGTTGGGCGTATAGGTCAGCGTGCCGTTAGGGTTGATCGCGACGCTGCCGTGCAAGGCGGACGCGCCTGTGACGGTCAGCGGATCGCCGTCCGGATCGACGTCATCCGCGAGCACCGGGATGACGACGGCAGTGTCCTCGGGCGCGATGGTGGTATTGTTGCGCGCAACCGGCGGCGGGTTGGTGACGGTCAGCGTGAAGGTCTGTGTCGCCGAAGTATTCGACGGATCGGTCGCGGTGACCGCGACCGCGTAGTTTCCGCTATGCGCCTGGCTGGCCGAGCGATCGATCGTGCCCGAGATCACGCCGGTGGCGGGGTCGATCGCCAGCCCGCTCGGCAGGCCCGTGGCGGTGTAGGTCAGCGTGTCGCCATCGATATCAGTGAACCCGCCTGCGATCGGATAGGTCACCGTTGCCGCGTCCTGCAAACTGCGCGGCGGCAGCATGCCGACGGTGCGCGGCGCGTCGTTGACCGGCGTGATCGTCACCGCGACATGCGCGCTCGACGTACCGCCCTGGCCGTCGCTGATCGCATAGGTGATGCTGTCGGTGCCGTTGTAATCGGCGCTGGGCGTGTAGGTCAGGGTACCGTCGGGGTTGATCGCGACGCTGCCGTGCAGCGCACTGGCGGCGGTAACCGTTAGCGGATCGCCGTCGGGATCGACATCGTTGGCGAGCACCGGGATAATGACGGCGGCGTCTTCCGGCGTCGTTGCGCTGTCGTCATGCGCGACCGGCGGCGGGTTGGCGATCGTCCAGCGGAAGGTCGCGCTGTCGCTGGCACCATGGCTGTCGGTCGCGGTGACGACGGTGTCGTACACGCCGCCATGCGCCTGGCTCGCCGAGCGGTTGATCGTACCCGAAATCACGCCGGTCGCCGGATCGATCGATAGTCCGGCCGGCAGGTTGGTCGCCGCATAGGTCAGCGGGTCGCCATCAGGATCGGTGAAGTGCGACGCGACCGGCAGCGACACCGCCTGGCCGTCATTTGCCACCTGCGGGTCTAGCGGTGTGTGGGTCGGCGCGGCGTTGCTCACCGCGATGGTGACAACCGCGTTGGAGGTGCCGCCCTGGCCGTCGCTGATGGCGTAGGCGATCGTGTCCGCGCCGGTATAACCGCCCGCCGGCGTGTAGGTCAGCGTACCGTCGGGATTGATCACGACCGAACCATGTGAGGCGGATGCGCCGGTGACGGTCAGCGGATCGCCATCGGGGTCGACGTCGTTGGCCAGCACCACGATCGTCCTAGCCGTGTCGATGTGGACGCTGGCGATATCATCGTGCGCGACCGGCGGCGGGTTGGTGACGGTCAGCGTGAAGGTCTGCGTCGCCGAAGTATTCGACGGATCGGTCGCGGTGACCGCGACCGTGTAGCTTCCGCTATGCGCCTGGCTCACAGAGCGGTCGATCGTGCCCGAGATCACGCCGGTCGCCGGATCGATCGCCAGCCCGCTCGGCAGGCCCGTGGCGGTGTAGGTCAGCGTGTCGCCATCGACGTCAGTGAACCCGCCTGCGGTCGCATACGACACCGTTGCCGCTTCCTGCGAACTGCGCGGTGGCAGCGTGCCGACATTGCGCGGTGCGTCGTTGACGGGCGTAATGGTGACCGCGACGTGCGCGGTCGAAGTGCCGCCTTGGCCGTCGCTGATCGCGTAGGTGATGCTATCGGTGCCGTTGTAATCGGCGTTTGGCGTATAGGTCAGCGTGCCGTCGGGATTGATCGCGACGCTGCCATGCGAGGCGGACGCGCCGGTAACGGTCAGCGGATCGCCGTCAGGATCGGTGTCGTTGGCGAGCACCGAAATGACGACGACGGTGTCTTCCGGCGTCGTTGCGCTGTCATCATGCGCGATCGGCGGCGGGTTGCTGACGGTGAGCGTGAAGGTCTGCGTGGCCGAAGTATTCGACGGATCGGTCGCGGTGACCGCGACCGCGTAGCTGCCGCCATGCGCCTGGCTCGCCGAGCGGTCGATCGTGCCCGAGATCACACCGGAGGCCGGATCGATCGCCAGCCCGCTCGGCAGCCCCGTCGCGCTGTAGGTCAGCGTGTCGCCATCGATATCGGTGAACCCGCCTGCGGTCGGATACGACACCGTTGCTGCGTCCTGCGAATTGCGCGGCGGCAGCGTGCCGACATTGCGCGGCGCGTCGTTGACCGGCGTGATCGTCACCGCGACCGTTGAGGCGGAGGTGCCGCCGCGGCCGTCGGCGATGGCATAGCTGATCGTGTCGCTACCGTTGTAATCGGCGTTCGGCGTGTAGCTCAGCGTGCCGTCGGGATTGATCGCGACCGATCCGTGCAGCGCGCTCGCCCCGGTCACGGTCAGCGGATCGCCGTCCGCGTCGGTATCGTTCGCGAGGACGGTGATGGTGGTCGCGGTGTCCTCTGGCGTGGTGCGGCTGTCGGGATTGGCGACCGGCGCGTGATTGATGTCGATGCGGCTGATCGCGGTGGCGCTGGTCAGGGTGCCGTTGGTGAAGCTGACGTCGATCACCCGCTGCGTGCCGTCGGGCGTGGCGGAGCCGTTGGCGAAGGTGATCGCGCGCAGCGCCGCGTCATAGTCGGATTCGCTGCCCAGGCCGCTCAGCGCGACCGAGATGGTGCCGGCATTGCTGGTCGCGCTGGCGGTGATGTTCGTCGGCAGGCTGCCGATGTTGAGCACGTCGCCGGCCTGTGCGTTGGTCAGCGTCACCGTCGCGCCGGTGACCGAATTGATGTCCATCGGATTGCTGACGCGCACGTCGCTGTCGACGATCGGGCTGTCGCTGCCGCCGGTGGTATAGGTGAAATGGGCGTCGTTGCCGGTCGCGGTGCTGTCGTTCGCGTCGAGGTCGAGGCGCGGGATCGAGGTGTAGAGAGGGTCGCTATATTTGAAGTCGGCATTGCCGTCTTGGTAGAATTGCGCCTGGACGGTGACGCCGTTGTTGGCGGCGAGGCTGTAGTTGATCGTGAATGACGACACCTTGGTCCAGTCGAACGTCACCTCCGACTTGGTGTCGAGCGGCCGGCCGGCGACGGTGTTCTCGTTCTGGGTACCCGATGCGGCGACCTGGCTGAGGCTGGGGTTGATGGCGATGTCGGTGGCGCGCTCGGTCGTGTAGTAAGCTAGGTTGTCGGTCGGCACGCTGACCGACTCGCGGGTGTTAGGATTGCCGCCCACCCCGTCGATGTCGAGGATACCGAACTCGACATTGGCCTGCACCGGCGTGTTGGTGCCCGTCTTGACCAGCGACCAGATGATCTGGACGGTCGCGCCGTCGCCGTTGGTGCCGTTGCCGTTGGACAGATCGCGCAGCAGGAAGGTCGGGTCGTCGCCATTGGTCGCCGCCGTCGGCCGGTTGAACTGAACGGCGTCGCCGTTGGAGATCGAGACGACGGTGGCGACCAGGTCGACCTTGCTGCCGTCCGCCAGCGTCGCCGCGCCGCTCCAGCGCGCGACCGCGCCTGCGCCGACATTGCCGGTGCGATCGGTGCCGTTGCTGGTGGTGTAGCCGGTCGCGCCGGTGGCGATGACGTTGCCGCTGCCGTCGGTCACGGTCAGGCTGTCGGCGGTGACCGCGATCGGCACCGGCACGTTGGGGTCAAGGGTGTGCGTCCAGTCGTCGCTCGACAGGCTGCGCGCCTCGATCGTGCCGCTATGCGCCTCCAGCACCCAGTCGCCGCCCTTGCCGGCATAGCCGGTGAGGTCGGTCGAGGCGGCGACATCGGCGTGGGTCGCCTGTGCGAACGCGGCGAGTGCGCGGGCCCCGTCGCTGCCCTCGGCGAAGTCGCAGCCGTACAGCAGGATGTCACCGCCGGAATTGAGCGACCGGCCGATCGCGCCGAGCGACTGGGCGAGGCCGCCGGTGATCGTCGCCTCGTCGATGCGGGTCGTGCCGAGGTACAGCACCCCCTCCTCGCCGTGGCTGACGATGTGGATTGCCGCCACATTGCTCTCGCCGGCCAGCGCCGAGCGGACCTGATCCAAGCCGTCCTTGCTGCCGTCGATCAGCACGACATCGCCGAGCTTCGCCCATTCGGCGGCGAGCTTCTGGTAGTCGTCGACCGATGTGTCGATGAAGATCACGTCATGCGGCGCGCTCGTCGCGGCGGGCGCGACTGTGCGGGCGACGCTCGTATCGTCGGGAGCGGCGACGCGGCTGTCGTGGAACCCGACCACCGATCCGCCATGGGCGGCGTCGTGGCCGTCGGGCGCGACCGGCGCGTGCGAGGCATCGTCGACGGACAGCACCGCGTTCTGCATCACCGCACCGGCAGCCGCATCGAACATCATGCGTGGCTCCAGCGCGAGCAGATGAGCACGCCGTCGCTTGCCGTCGATGATCACGCTCGCCGTCTCCCGGGGTCCGTTATGGACCGGCTGCGAGCGGCTATCGATGCGGCGTGGTAAAGACGACGTTAACTCGCGGATCAAGTCGAGGTCGATGTGGCGGCTTTAGCATCCGATCTGGGGGGAACCGTCGGCGCACGACGCGCGGGCACCTGCCGGCAGCGTCGAGCTTTCGCGAAAGCGTTGGTCGGGGCGACAGGATTCGAACCTGCGACCCCCACACCCCCAGTGTGATGCGCTACCAGGCTGCGCTACGCCCCGACCGGACCGGCAGGCGGTCGACTGACGTCGCCCGGCCACCGGAGCGTGGCACCTAGGCGGGTGGACCGGATGATGCAAGCGCCGGCTGGGGCTCGCCCATGTTGCGCAAAACGGCGAGCGGTGATAGCGCGCGGCGCTTTAGGCGGGAGGCATGTTCTCCCGCTTTTCCCTGTTCGAACTGGCCACCGATGTTGATCGCCCCCGCTTACGCCCAGACTGCTGCCGGCGCTCCCGCCGCCAGTGGCACCGCCGCGCTGATCCAGCTCGGCCTGCCCTTCGTGCTCGTCTTTATCGCCTTCTACGTCCTGGTGCAGCGGCCGCAGGCGCGGCGGCAAAAGGCGTTCGCCGCCACCATCGCGGCGGTGAAGAAGAACGACAGCGTCGTCACAGCGGGCGGCATCGTCGGCAAGGTCACCCGCGTCGAGGATGCGCATGTCGAGGTGGAGATCGCACCCAATGTCCGCGTCCGCGTGGTCAAGGCGACGCTGACCGGCGTCACCTCGCCCAACGCCAAGCCGGCGAACGATTGAAGCGGGGCGACTGACATGCTCGATTTCCCGCGCTGGAAGATCTGGTCGATCTGCGGCCTGCTGGCGGCACTCTGCCTGCTGGCGCTGCCCAGCTTCCTGCCCGAGGCGGTGACCGACCGCTGGCCGGTCCATCCGCGCATCAACCTGGGGCTCGACCTCGCCGGCGGCAGCTACCTGATGCTGGAGGCGGACACCGCCGACCTCGCCACCTCTCGCATCGAGACGATGCGCGATCAGGTCGCGACCGAAATGCGGCGGGGCACCCCGCGCATCGACATCGGCGACATCTCGACGCGGGACGGCCAGCTCAGCTTCCTGCTGCGCGACCCGACCCAGGTCGACGCGGCGCGCGAGCGGCTGCTGGGTGTCACCGGCAGCGGCGCCGGGCTGACCGGCCAGCGGCAATGGGACATCCAGGTGGTCGACACCAGCCGCTTCGTCGTCCGCCCCACCCAGGCCGGGCTGACCCAGGCGGTCAAGCAGGCGATGAACGACGCCACCGAAGTGGTGCGCAAGCGGATCGACCAGCTCGGCACCAAGGAGCCGACCATCGTCCAGCAGGGCACCGACCGCATCCTGGTGCAGGTACCCGGCCTCAAGAACCCGCAGGCGCTAACCGAGCTGATCGGCAAGACCGCCAAGCTCGAGTTCAAGATGGTCGACGACACCGCCAATCCGGCCGACGTCGCCAAGAACGTGGCACCGATCGGCAGCCAGGTGCTGGCCTATCCCGGCTATCCGGGCGGCAAGATCGCGGTGAAGCGATCGGTGATCGTCGGCGGCGACCAGCTGGTCAACGCGACCGCCGGCAACCAGCCGGACACTAACAAGCCGATCGTCAACTTCACCTTCGACACCGCCGGCGGCAAGCGCTTTGCCAAGACCACGCAGGAGAATACCGGCAAGCTGTTCGCGATCATACTCGACAATTCGGTGATCTCCGCACCGGTCATCAATACGCCGATCCTGGGCGGCAGCGGCTTTATCGAAGGTAATTTCACTACCGACAGCGCCAACCAGCTCGCCATCGCGCTGCGCTCGGGCAAGCTGCCGATCGCACTCAAGGTGATCGAGGAATCGACCGTCAGCCCGGAGCTGGGCGCGGACTCGATCCATGCCGGCATCCTCGCGTCGGTGGTCGCAGTGGTGCTGGTCGTGGTGTTCATGGTGCTGACCTATGGCCGCTTCGGCATCTATGCCAACGTCGCGGTGGTCATCAACGTGTTCGTCATCCTAGGTGTGATGGCGGCGGTGCTGAAAGGCACTCTCACCTTGCCTGGTATCGCCGGCTTCGTGCTGACGATCGGCACCGCGGTCGACGCCAACGTCCTGATCAACGAGCGCATCCGCGAGGAGCGGCGGCGTGGGCGCAGCGTCATCCAGGCGGTCGAGCTGGGCTACAAGGAGGCGTCGCGGACGATCTTCGAGGCGAACGTCACCCATGCCATCTCCGGCCTGATCATGCTGGTGCTGGGGTCGGGGCCGGTCAAAGGCTTCGCAGTGGTGCTGCTGATCGGCATCGCCACCAGCGTGTTCACCGCCGTCACCTTTACCCGGATGCTGGTGGTGCTGTGGGTCCGCCGCACCCGCCCGGCGACGATGACGATATGAGGAGGATAGACCGATGCGCCTCCTGAAACTCGTCCCCGACAACACGAACATCGATTTCGCGCGGCTGCGCGGCTGGGCGTTCGGGCTGACGCTGGCGCTCAGCCTGATCGCGGTCGGGCTGACGGTCGCGCGCGGCCTGAACCTGGGCGTCGACTTTGTCGGCGGGTTGATGATCGAGGAGAAGTTCCCCGCCACCCCCTCGCTCGACAAGGTGCGCTCGGTGATCGACGGCCTTGGCGTCGGCGACGCGGCGCTGCAGCTGGTCGGCGACAACAAGACGCTGTCGGTGCGCCTGCCGCCCCAGACCGGCGGCGAGGGCGCGACCAACGCTGCCGTCAAGAAGGTCGAGGCGGCGGTCGCGCAGGCGTTCCCCGGCGCGACGTTCAGCCGCTATTCGACCATTTCCGGCAAGGTGTCGGGCGAGCTGATCCGCAACGGCATCCTGGCGGTGGTGCTGGCTGTGCTGGGCATCGGCCTGTTCGCGATCTTCCGCTTCGAGTGGCAGTTCGGTGTGTCGACGGTGGTGGCGATCGTCCACGACCTGTTGATGACGGTCGGCTTCTTCGCGCTCACCGGGTTCGAGTTCGACCTCAACATCGTCGCGGCGGTGCTGACCATCATCGGCTATTCGATTAACGACAAGATCGTCATCGACGACCGCATCCGCGAGAACATGCGCCGCTATCGCAAGATGGAGATGCGTGAGATCATCAACCTGTCGGTCAACGAGACGCTGCCCCGGACGGTGATGACGTCGGTGACGATCCTCCTGGCGCTGATCGCGCTGCTGCTGCTCGGCGGCCATGTGCTACGCGGCTTCACCGCGGCGATGATCCTGGGCATCGTCGTCGGTACCTATTCGTCGATCTACGTGTCGTCGTCGCTGCTGATCACGCTGGGCCTGCGCGCCGAGCCGGCCGCCCGCACCGCCCGGCCGAGCGTCG
>NZ_CAHJXA010000042.1 GCF_903644135.1 Sphingomonas bacterium
GCGGCACGGGAGCCAAGCTGACCGCCGACCGGGTCGGCTATCTCTGCCACCGCGACTGGACCGCCGACCCCGCCCGCCGGCCCCCGGCCGCGCTATGGCGACCGGCGACACCGACGCCGCAGGGTTTGGCCGCGACCGCGCGATGGTATCGCGAGCAAGGCTGGCTATAGTCGCCGCACCCTCGCCGTATTTCCCTGTCACCGGACGCCCTATGACCGATCGCCCGCAGATCCTCGACACCATCACCGCCCAGATCGCGCCCTTCAACAAGAAGGGCGTCGCCATCACCGAGGCGACCAGCTTCCAGCGCGATTTGGAGTGGGACAGCCTGACGGTGATGGACTTCGTCGCGGCGATCGAGGACGAGTTCGACATCATCATCACCATGAACATGCAGGCCGAGATCGAGACGGTCGGCCAGCTGGTCGACGCGGTCGCCAAGTTGCAGGGCTGACGATGAGCGAGACCGGCCTCCAAGCCGAGACGCTCGATCTCGACCCGCCCGCGGTTCCCGCCGAGCGCGACCTGATGAGCAAGTTCGACGGCGTCATCGCCGAGCGCGCGGCGCTGGCCGCGACCGGCGCGCGCGATCCGTTCGGGATCGTCATGGACCGGGTGCTGTCGCCGACCGAGGCGGTGATCGGCAACCGGCCGACCATCCTGCTCGGCACCTATAATTACATGGGCATGACCTTCGACGCCGACGTGATCGCGGCCGGCAAGCAGGCGCTCGACGATTTCGGGTCGGGTACCAACGGCAGCCGAATGCTCAACGGCACTTTCCACGACCATGTCGAGGTGGAGCAGGCGCTACGCGACTTTTACGGCGTGTCGGGCGCGATCGTCTTCTCGACCGGCTACATGGCCAATCTCGGCATGATCTCCACCCTGGTCGGCCGCGGCGAGTATGTCATCCTCGACGCCGACAGCCACGCCTCGATCTACGACGGCTGCGCCCAGGGCAATGCCGAGATCGTCCGCTTCCGCCACAACAATGTCGAGGACCTGGACAAGCGCCTTGGCAGATTGCCCAAGGAGCCAGGCAAGCTGGTGGTGCTGGAGGGCGTCTATTCGATGCTGGGCGACATCGCCCCGCTGAAGGAGATGGTCGCGGTCGCCAAGCAGCACGGCGCGATGGTGCTGTCCGACGAGGCTCACTCGATGGGGTTCTTTGGCCCCAACGGCCGCGGCGTGTACGAGGCGCAGGGGCTGGAGGGGGAGGTCGACTTCGTGATCGGCACCTTCTCCAAGTCGGTCGGCACCGTTGGCGGCTTCTGCGTGTCGAACCATCCCAAGTTCGAGGCGATCCGCTTCGCCTGCCGGCCGTACATCTTCACCGCCAGCCTGCCGCCATCGGTGGTCGCCACTGCGGCGGCGTCGATCCGCAAGCTGATGACCGCGCACGACAAGCGCGCGCGGCTGTGGGACAATGCGCGCCGGCTGCACGGCGGCCTGACCGGTCTCGGCTTCAAGCTCGGCACGTCGACGCCGCAGAGCGCGATCTGCGCGGTGATCCTCGCCGACCAGCGCCAGGCAGTGGCGATGTGGCAGATGCTGCTGGAGGGCGGGCTATACGTCAACGTCGCGCGGCCGCCGGCGACCCCGGCCGGCACGTTCCTGCTCCGCTGCTCGCTGTGCGCCGAGCACACGCCGGCGCAGATCGACCGCGTGCTGGCGCTGTTCGGCGAGGCGGGGCGGGCCGTGGGAGCGATCGGCTGAAGCGAGTCGCGCGGCTTTTACCTTAACCTTCGTTGCGGTAAGCTGCGCGCCGTGCAGCGGGACACGGGCAACGCGGTCGCCTGGAGCGACACGATCTGGCAGACGGTCACGCTGGTCGTGACGGCGCTGGCCGGCGTCGCGACGCTGGTGGCGCTCACCCTGACGCTCGCCGGTGCCAACAGCCAGCGCGACCGTGCGCTCCGCCTCCAGGCGCACAGCTATGACGTGATGATCCTGTCGCGCACGCTGGCCGGGACCATCGCCCAAGCGGAGGCGGCGCTTGGCCGCTACGTCATCTCCGGCGATCGCTCGCTGGGGCAGCTTTATGTCGACGACTGGAGCGATGCGGGCAACCAGATCGACCGGCTGAGCCGGATCACCGCCGACAATGCCGACCAGCAACGCCGCATCGGCGTGTTGCGCGCCGCCTATGACAACCGCGGCCGGGAGCTGTCGCTGACCGCGCTATCGACCACCTATGGCAAGAACAACCAGGCGCTCGCCCGCTATTACCAGGCGCGCAAGGCCCCCGCGCTGGCGAGCATCAACACGCTGCTCGACGCGATCATCGCCGACGAGCGCGCCCTGCTCGACCAGCGCACGACCCAGGCCGCGCACAGCGTCGAGCGATCGAGCCGCATCGCCGGGGTGCTGGCGCTGCTGGGTGCGCTGCTCGTGCTGGGCGGGATCGCGCTCGGCTGGCTGATGGTCCGCGCGATCAACGAGCGCCTGATCGCGCGCGGAGAGGCCGATGCCGAATGGGCGCGCGCCGAGGATCTGACCGCCGCCGTCGCCCAGGCCACCGACGAGCTGCGCCGGCAGGAAGCGAAGCTGCGCCAGGTCCAGAAGATGGAGGCGGTTGGCCAGCTTACCGGCGGCATAGCGCACGATTTCAACAACATGCTGGCCGTCGTTCTCGGCGGTATCGAACTGGCGCGGCGGCAGGTCGCGGACCCGGTCGCGGTCGCCCGCCACCTCGACAATGCCCGCGAGGGGGCGGAGCGTGCCGCCGCCCTCACCCGCCGCCTGCTCGCCTTCAGCCGCGAGGAGTCGCTGAAGGTCGAGGCGATCGAGCCGGGCGCGCTGATCGCCGGCATGTCCGACCTGCTCGATCGAACGCTCGGCGATGCGGTCTCCGTGACCGTGCGCGACAGGGGACGCGGCTGGCGGGTCCGCGCCGACCGCGTGCAGCTGGAGAACGCGATCCTCAACCTCGCCGTCAATGCGCGCGATGCGATGGACGGGCGCGGCGCGCTGACCATCACCACCGCAACCCGCGCGCTGGCCGAGCACGAGATCGACCATTGCGCGGCGGGCGACTATGCGACCGTGTCGGTGCGCGACACCGGCCAAGGCATGACCGCCGACGTCGCCGAGCGCGTGTTCGAGCCGTTCTTCACCACCAAGGAGGCGGGCAAGGGCACCGGGCTTGGCCTCAGCCAGATCTTCGCATTGGTCCGCCAGCTCGCCGGCGAGATCGCGATCGACACCGCGCCGGGCCGCGGTACCGAGGTGACGTTGTTCCTGCCCCGCGACGTCGCCGCGGCAAGTGTCGAGACCGTCACCGCGACCGTGCCTGTGCCAGCCGCAGCCGGGCATGGCGACCTCGTCGTGCTGGTGGTGGAGGACGATCCGCGCGTCCTCGCCGCCACCACCGGCGCGCTGCGCGAGCTTGGCCATCATGTGCTCGCGTGCAACGATCCGCTGGCCGCGCCAGCGATGCTGGCGGAGCGCGACGACATCGACCTGATCGTGACCGACGTGCTGATGCCGCGCCAGACGGGGCCGGAGATGATCGGCGGCGTGTTGCCGCACCTGCCGCATCTGGCGGTGCTGTTCGTCACCGGCTTTGCGGGCGAGGCCAATGCCGAGGAGTTCGGCGACCATCCGCTGCTGCGCAAGCCCTTCACCCTCGCCGCGCTGGACCGCGCGATCGGCGAGGCGATGCACCGCGAGCGGCCGGCCTCGCCCACTCGGCTGGCGGCGGAGTAACGCCCCTCACGCTTCGGTCAGTTTCCTGCTGACGCACCCCGTCCGGCTCCCTATACCCGCTCGAACCGCCGCGCCGAGCCCCCTGCCCCCATGTCCTCCCTCGATCGTTACATGGCCCGGCTGATCGCGGTGCCGTTGATCTCCACGCTGATCGTCGCGTCGATGCTGCTGGTGCTCGACCGGATGCTGCGATTGTTCGAGTTCGTCGCCACAGAGGGCGGCCCGATCAGCGTGGTTTGGCGGATGCTCGCCAATCTGCTGCCGGAGTATCTGGGTCTCGGCATCCCGATCGGGCTGCTGCTCGGCATCCTGCTCGCCTTCCGCAAGCTCGCCACCAGCTCGGAGCTCGACGTGCTGCGCGGGGTCGGGATGAGCTATGGCCGGCTGCTGCGCGTGCCGTACATGTTCGCGATCGGGCTGGCGCTGGTCAACCTCGCGATCGTCGGCTTCGTGCAGCCGACCTCGCGCTATTATTACGAGCAACTGCGCTTCGAGCTGCGCACCGGCGCGCTCGGCGCGTCGATCAAGGTCGGCGAGTTCACTCATCTCGGGGCCAACATGACGCTGCGCATCGAGCGCAGCCGCAATGCCGGCCGCGACCTGAAGGGCATCTTCGTCCACGCCCAGACGCCCAAGGGCGACTGGGTCGGGGTCAGCGCCGACAGCGGCAAGTTCCTCGCCACCGACGATCCCAACGTCATCATCTTTCGCCTGAAGGATGGCACGCTGATCCACAGCCGCGCCGATTTCGTGACGCCGCGGGTGCTGACCTTCACCGGCCACGACCTGCCGATCGACCTGCCCAAGCTGGAGAATTTCCGCCAGCGCGGCGCGGAGAACCTGGAGTTCACCCTGCCCGAGCTGGCGAGGCTCGGCCACCACGCCGAAACCCCGCAGCAGCGCGAGGGCACGCGCGCCGAATTCCATTTCCGCGTGATCGAGGTGGCGACGATGTTCCTGCTGCCGCTGCTGGCGGTGGCGCTGGGGGTGCCGCCGAAGCGATCATCCTCTGCATTCGGCGTCTTTCTCGCGATCGTGATGATCGTCGCCTATTTCAAGATCAACCAATATGCCGAGGGTGTCGCGGTACGCGGCGAGGTCGATCCGATCATCGCCCTGTGGGTGCCGTTCGTGCTGTTCGCCGGCCTGGTGCTGCGCATGTTCTATACCCTGGCCTATGTGCCGGGCGGCCAGCCGATCGGCGCGCTGGAGCGCGGCGTCGCCTATCTGGTCAAGGCGGTGACCAGCCGCCTGCCCGGCCGCCGCCCAGCCGTCGAGGTCGCGGAACCGGCGCTGGGCGCGGCGGCGTGAACCTGCTCCGCTTCTTCCCCTCGCGCACCGTCGCCTTCTACATGGCGCGGCTGTTCCTGGTGCGCACCTTCGGCATCCTAGCCGGCTTCGTGCTGGTGCTGATGGCGCTCAACCTGCTCGGCGAGTCGAGCCATATCCTCGCGCATCCGGAGAATGGCGACGGCGCGGTCTGGCGCTATGTGTCGCTGCGCGGGCCGGAGCTGATCGCGTTCATGATGCCCTATTCGGTGCTGCTGGGCACGTTGCTGACCTTCTACACCATGAACCAGAACAGCGAGGTGATCGCCCTCAAGGCGTCGGGCATGTCGGCGCATCAGGTGCTCGCGCCGCTGCTGGTCGCCAGCCTGGGAGTGGCAGTGGTGTCGTTCGCGTTCAACGACCGCATCGTCAGCCGCGCGTCGGCCGCGCTCGACCGCTGGCAAAAGGCCGATTACCGGCCGGTGCCGCGCGATCATGGCGACCGCTCCAACGTCTGGGTCCGCGACGGCGACGACCTGATCGAAGTCGACGCCATCACCGGCCGCGGCAATGCGGCGAAGCTGTCGGGAGTGACGCTGTACGACCGCACCGGCGGCAATTTGGTCGGGCTGGTACGCGCGCCCAACGGCGTCCGCGAGGGCAAGGGTTGGGCGATCGCGCCGGCGACGCGCTTCGACGTCGCCAGCGGCAAGCTCACCCAGCTCGGCCGCACCCATATCGGCGAGGGCGTCCGCCCCGACCAGTTCACGCTGGCGACGGTGGATGCGGACGGGCTGTCGTTCGGCGGGCTGAACGAGGCGATCCACGACCTGTCGGACGCCGGCCGCCCGACCAAGGCGCTGGAGGGGTCGCTGTGGCACAAGCTGTCCGGGCCGTTGTCGGCGGTGCTAATGCCGCTGCTGGGTGCTGTTGCGGCGTTCGGGCTGGCGCGCTCGGGCAAGGTGTACCTGCGCGCGGTGATGGGTATGTTACTGGGCTTTGCCTTCTTCGTCGCGGACAATTTCGCGCTCGCGATGGGCAGCTTGGGAGCGTACCCGCCGTTCCTCGCCGCCTGGGCCCCGTTCCTGCTGTTCCTGCTGATCGGCGAGGCGGTACTGATCCGGTCTGAAGAGTAACGCCTACCGCCCGCCCATCGTGCTGCGGGCGATGCGGCCGACCAGCACCGGCAGCCCGGCGTGGCTCGCGCGATGATAAGGCGAGGCCTGCTCCAGCGCCGCCGACAGCCGCCGGTGGACCGCTCCCAGCGCATGATAGGGCAAGGACGGCAGCAGGTGGTGGAGCGCGTGGTAGCGCAGGCCAACCGGTGCCCATAGTGCCGGCAGCAGCGTCGGCGGCGGCACGTTGACCGAGTCGAGATACTGGGCGGTGACGCTCATCGCCTCGCCATCATTCTCCCACAGATGCGCCACCAGGGTCCGCACCTGGTTGAGCACCGCCACCGCCGAGGCGACACCCATCGCGATCGCAAACCCACGCAGCGGCACGACGCCGGTCGCCACGGCCGCTACGATCGCGATCGCCCACAGGCTCCCCGCGGCTTCGAGCCGGTGCCAGCGCAGCCGCTCCTCACCCTCGGGCGCGCGGCGGCGGAAGCCGGGGTTTATCGCCAGCGCCGAGTACCGCTCGACCACCGCCCTGCGCAGCCGCGGCGACAGCAGCGACAGCGGAGCCAGCAGCGCGAAACGGACCAGCAGCGCCAGCGGAGCCAGCGCCGACACGATCACGAACGCCGGCAGCGACCAGGGCTTCATCAGCGCGAGCGGCAGATACTCGGGATCATCGGCGGTGCCGTAGCGCGTGCGGGCGTGGTGGAGATTGTGGACGCCCTCGTACATGAAGGACGGCACCAGCATCGGCACCCCGACCAACAGGTTGAACCCCAGCCTGAAGCCGGGCAGCGCGCTATGCTTGATATGGGTCAGCTCGTGGATGAAGCTCATCGCCCGGTACAGCGCCAGCACCGCCACCACTGCGGCAACGACCGCAAGCCCCGCCGTCGGCAGCATCATCGCCGCTGCCAGCCCGCCATAGCCGATCGCCGCCGACGCGAGCAGATCGCCCCAATAGATCGCCGGCCGGGGCGCGATCAGATCGCGGCTCAGCTCCGCCGCTGTGCGAAGCATCGCCATGTCGTCGGCCGCACGATGGCTCGCGACCCGCTCGCGGCCCGGCACCGCGATCTCACGAGATAGGGTCATGTCCATGGCGTGCTCCATAGCCCCTAGATAATGGCATCAGCGTGACCGTACAGGGGGTGCGGGATGACGCAAACGTCACTCGCGCGAAACGATCTGTCCGTTTACGACGCGCGGCGCAAACAGGAAGGGCAGATGATGGCGGAACTGTTGATCCGGAAAGTCACCACCAAGCGCGACCGCAAGGCGTTCGTCGACCTGCCCTTCCGCCTCTACCAGGACGATCCCCATTGGGTCCCGCCGCTGAAGGGCGAGGCGCTGGGGCTGATCACGCCCGAGAAGAACGGCTGGTACAGCCACGCCAAGGCGCAGCTGTTCCTCGCCGAGCGGGGCGGCACCGTCGTCGGCCGCATCTCCGCCCATATCGACACGCTGGCGCTGACCATGCCGACCGACCAGGGCTTTGGCCCCGGCGTCGGCCAATGGGGGCTGATGGAAGCCGAGGACGAGGATGTTTTCGCGGTCCTGCTCGCCGCGGCGGAGGACTGGTTGCGCGGCGAAGGGATGAGCAAGGCGCTGGGTCCGATCTCGCAATCGATCTGGGAGGAGCCGGGCGTGCTGGTCCAGGGCTTCGACCACCCGCCGACGATCATGATGGGCCATGCCAAGCCCGCCTATCACGACTGGATCGAGCACGCCGGCTACGGCGTCGTGCGCACGCTCTATACCTACGACCTCGACATCCGGAAGGAGTTCCCGCCGTTGGTCAAGCGGATCATCAAATCGGGCGAGAACAATCCGCGCATCCGCGTCCGCGAGGTCAACAAGAAGAAGTTCGACGAGGAGGCGGCGATCATCCTGTCGATCCTCAACGACGCCTGGTCGGACAATTGGGGCTTCGTGCCCCTGACCCCGCCCGAGATCAAGGATGTCGGCGTCAAGCTGAAGCCGATCGTGTTCAACGACCTGATCCGCATCGCCGAGCTCGACGGGCGGCCGGTGGCGTTCATGATCACGCTCCCCGACCTCAACGAGGCGATCAAGCCGCTGAACGGCAACCTGCTGCCGTTCGGCTGGGCGAAACTGCTGTTGTGGCTGAGGAAGCCGAAGGTGCGGACCATGCGAGTGCCGCTGATGGGCGTGGTCAAGGAGTTGCAGGCGTCGCGCATGGCGTCGCAGCTGGCGTTCATGATGATCGAGTATATCCGCCGCGCCTCGGTCGCGGAGTATGGCGCGACGCGCAGCGAGATCGGCTGGATCCTGGAGGACAACCAGGGGATGCGCTCGATCGCGGAGACGATCCATTGCGACATCAACAAGGTCTACAAGATCTACGAGAGAGCGCTGTAGCGGCCGTTCACCCTCACCCTTCCCGCCGCCTGCGGCAGCTCCTTTCCCTCTCCCGATGGGAGAGGGAGGGAGGCGCGCAGCGCCGGAAGGGTGAGGGTGAGTTAGAGATGCGCTAGAACAGCACCGCACCACCCAGAATCAGCCGCACGTCGGGCGAGGTGCGGTTCAGCCCGGCGATCGCCTGCGCGTCGATCTGGAAGGTCTTGGTCGGCTTCCACGACACCGACGCGGCCGCCAGCGCGTGGGTCTCGTGCCCCGACGGGTCGCGGTCGCGCTCCAGCTTCGCCTCGCCGATCAGGTTGATGTCCTCGGTCAGCTTGTAGCGCAGCCCGACGATGCCGCTGTACGCCAGATGCTGGCCCGACCCGGAGTCGTTCGCCGCGGCGTCGGACTCGCCGGTGAACTGCACCGCCAGCGTCTTGGTCAGGTCGTATTGCAGCGGCACGATGACGCCGGCGCTCCAGTCGCCCGCGCCGACCGGATAGCGCCCGACCGGCAGCGTCACGAACGGCTGGAGGCCGAGCGAGAACGGCTTGCCCTCCTCTCCCGCCAGATGCTGGCGCAGCGCCAGCGTGACGTCGCCGACGCCGTCGGTGCGGTCGATGTCGCCGCTCATCCTGTCGCGCTCCCGGTCATGGCCGAACGTGGTCCAGCCGACCTGCACCTCGGTCTTTGCACCGACGCCGATGCGGGCGAGCAGGTCAGCGGCGAGGATGCGGTCCTCGCGGCTGTCGGTGCGGTCGTCGCGCTCCCAGTCAAGCAGCGACATCTCGACATGGATGCGGCCCGGCTCGGTGGTGCAGCTCGACGATCCCAGGCTCGGCCGGGGCGGGCAGAAGCGCGGCTTCACCGGCTCCTGGTCGTCGTCGCCCTGGTCCTGCGCCAGCGCCGGCGTCGCGGCGAGCAGGGTCAGCGCGGCGAACAGGGCTTTCAGTGTAGGCAGACCCCCGCGCGTCAGCGCAAGCGAACCCAAGTCGGCGCGTGGTCGCTGGCCCGCTCCCGGCCGCGATGCGCCTTGTCGACCCCCGCCTCGACCAGCCGGTCCGCCGCCAGCGGGCTGAGCAGCAGATGGTCGATGCGGAACCCCGCGTCGCGCTGCCACGCTCCCGCCTGATAGTCCCAGAACGTCCATATGCCCCCCTTCGGATGCCGGGTGCGCAGCGCATCGGTCCACCCCTGCGCCAGCAGCGCGCGGTACGCCGCTCGGCTCTCGGGCTGCATCAACGCATCGTCGGCCATCGCGCGTACCGAGAAGGTGTCGTCGTCATTGGCGATGACGTTATAATCGCCGGCGAGCACCACCGACAGCTCCTCGGCCAGCAGCGCCCGCGCGCGCTCGGCGAGGCGCGCCATCCAGCGCAGCTTGTAGTCGAACTTCGGGCCCGGCTGCGGATTGCCGTTGGGCAGGTAGATCGACGCGACCACCAGGCCGCCGACATCACATTCGAGGTAGCGGCTATGCTCGTCCTCGGGCTCGCCGGCGAGGCCGCGATGGCGTTCCACCGGCGTCGTGCCGCGGGCGAGGACGGCAACGCCGTTGAACCCCTTCTGCCCATGCCACACCGCGCCATAGCCGGCCGCCTCGATCTCGGCCTGCGGGAAGGTCTCGTCGCTCGCCTTCAGCTCCTGCAGGCAGACGATGTCGGGCTGCTCCTCGGTCAGATACTCGACCAGCCGGGGCAGCCGCGCCTTGATGCCGTTGACGTTGTAGGTGACGACCTTCAACCGGCGTCAGACCGAGAAGCTGGAGCCGCAGCCGCAGCCGCTGGCGGCGACCGGGTTGTTGACCCGGAACGCCGCGCCACCCAGGCTCTCGACATAATCGACCGAACAGCCGCGAACGAGGTCGAGGCTCATGCTGTCGACCACCAGCCGCACACCGTCAGTCTCGGCGACCGTGTCGTCCGTCTCGGCCGCGTCGGCGAACCCGAAGCGGTACTGGAAGCCGGAGCAGCCGCCGCCATCGACGGCGAGGCGCAGGATGGCGGGCTTGCCCTGCCTGGCGGCGATCGCCGCGACGCGGGCGGCGGCGGACGGGGTCAGCGCGATCTCGGGTGCCAGGCTTGCCATGAACGGGAGATAGGCCCGCAGCCGCTCGACGGCAACCGCGCGTCTCAATCCTGCGGTGCGGGACCGTCCGACGAGACCGGGATGGCGTGAACCGACCGATCCTGCGCGGCGACCAGGAAGTCGGCGTTGGTCAGGAACGGCGCGGGGTTCACCGCATGACCGTCGATGCGCACCTCGTAGTGAAGGTGCGGCCCGGTCGAGCGGCCGGTCGAACCCATCAGCGCGATCAGCTGGCCGCGATGGATGTGCGCACCCGGTTCGACCAGGATCTTCGACAAATGGCCATAGCGGGTGGCGATGCCCTTGCCGTGATCGATCTCAACCAGGTTGCCGTAGCCGCCCGCCCGCTCGGCGCGATCGACGATGCCGTCGGCGGTGGCGTAGATCGGCGTGCCGACCGGGCCGGGGATGTCGACGCCGGCGTGCATCGCCGCGGTACCGCGGAACGGATCGGTGCGGATACCGAAATTGCTGGTGAAGGCGAGCTTCTCGACCGGATGCACCGCCGGGATCGAGATGACGCCCTGTTGCAACGTGTCGAGCTTCTTCCAGGTCATGAACAGGTTGCGGAACTGCTGGTCGGCCTTGAGGTCGGCGGTCGCCTCCGCGCTGTCGGCGGGGATCATCGGACCGCCCATGCCGCCGGCCTTGGCAACGCGGGCCGGCGCGATGCCGAGCTTGCCCAGCGTCGCGGTGGTGCGGGCATAGCGCGCCTCCAGCACCGCCTGCGCGCGAGCGGCGAGCGCGACCTGCTTGCCCTCGACCTTCGCCATCGGCTTGACCACGTCGGCGGCGAGCTGGTCGGCGGCGGGATCGATCGCCAGCGTCGCGGTCGCCAGCTGCGCGTCGCCCTTGCCGGTCAGCGCCGCGGCGATCATCGCCTGCCGCTGCTCCATGCGCTGGGCGTGCTGGGCGGCGACGGTGCGGATCGTCTCAACCTTGGCCTGCATCGTGTCGAGCTGGCGCTCCATGCTGGCGATCTGCGCCTCGGCCGGGGGCAGCTTGACGACGCCGGTCGCCTGCGCGGCACCATAGGCGGCCTGCGCCGCGCCATAGCCGGAGAAGCCGATCATCACCGTCGCCACGCCCGCCAGCACCGCTTGGCGCGGGCCGCTCATCGACACGCGGCGCAGCGCGCGACCGTCGTGAAACAGGATGTCGCGGCTGGGGAACAGGTCGCGCAGCGCGCGAAAGGCTAAGGCGATACTCGGCATCGGACCCCAATATGACGCGGCTGACGACGCCTGCCGCAGCTTCCCTGCTGTCCATCGCCGGCAGCACGATGCGCCGACCCGGACCGTTCAGCGTGTGGCCGACCTCGCCCGGTTGCGGCAAGGGTTCGGCCGGCAACACGCGTCAGACCGGCAGCCGCGCACGCCGAGCCGTTGAACCGCGGCTTCGGAACCACCCGGAAGTCACTGCAACTTAACGAATGGCAGCGGGTCCAAGCGCGCTACAGCGCGTGCACCGCCTCCAGCACCTGCTGGGCATGGCCCGGCACCTTCACCTTGCGCCAGGCGCGGACCAGCGTGCCGTCGCGCCGAACAGGAAGGTCGCCCGCTCGATGCCCATGTATGTGCGGCCGTACATCGACTTCTCGCCCCAGACGCCGAACGCGTCGCAGGCTTCGCCGCTGTCGTCGGCGGCCAGCGTGACAGTAAGCGCATATTTGCTAGCGAACTTGGCCTTGCTCGCGGCCGACTCCTTGGAGATGCCGACCACGCTCGCTCCCGCCGCCGCGAACGCCTCGCCCAACGCGGAGAAGTCCTGCGCCTCGCGGGTGCAGCCGCTGGTGTCGTCCTTGGGGTAGAAATACACCACGGCGGGTGTCGGCAGGTCGGCGAGCGACAGCAATGTGCCGTCGGCCAGCGTCACGCTGACGGCCGGGATCGGGGTGCCTTCGTCCATCATTGCTCTCCTGCCACGCTTGCCCAGAACGACGCCACCTCCTGCCGCGTGTCGGCGAGGCAGGCAACCACCATCGGCCAGTCTGCAAGGTCCAGCGCGGCGGCGATCAGCGCCTGCGTCGCCGGCGCAGGCTCGGCGGCGTCGGGCGCGACGAGGCGCAGGACGACCAGCAGGCGGGTGAGAAAGTCATGCGCCGCCCGCAGCCCGGCGGGGGCGAGACCCTGCGCCACCAGCGCGTCGATCGCGCTACCGAGGCGGGGATCGAAGCCGGCTCGCTGCGTCAGCTGAACGACGTGCACCGCGAACTCCAGGTTGACGAGACCGCCGGGTAGGAGTTTGGCATCGAGCGGACCTCCTGCCGACTTGTGCGCCAGCATCTCCGCCCGCATCGCCTGCGCCTCGGCGGCGATGGCGCGGGCGGGCCGCTCGCCGGCGAGCACCGCGTCGATC
>NZ_CAHJXA010000043.1 GCF_903644135.1 Sphingomonas bacterium
CGCTGCTTCGCGGCGCTGTGCGCCATGCTGCTTATCGGCGTGCCTGCGCTGCTCCGCGCGGCCGACCCGCCGCCGCCGGCCTGGCAGGGCGTGTGGCAGGGTGCGATCGGATCGCTGCCGGTACGCGCGTGCCTGGCAGGGGACCGCATCGGCCCTGGCGACGCGTTCGGCTCCTATTACTACCTGTCTAGGCTGCGCACGATCCGTCTGGAGCAACAGGGTACCAGCAGGATCTGGGTGGAGGGCTATGCCGTATCCAAAGGACCGCCGGTGCCGCGCTGGACCTTTGTCGAGGTCGGCCGCGACCGGTTGGCGGGCACCTGGAGCAACGGCAGCCGCACGCTCCCGTTCCGGCTGGCGCGGGTGGCCAGCGACGATGACGATGCGCCGTGCGGTAGCCAGGCCTTCAACGGCCCGCGCTGGCGACCGCTGACGGTCACGGCCAGCGCCGCGGTGAAGGACGGCGTACGCTACCGCGCGCTTGTGTTCGGGGCCGGTCCCGCCTTTCCCAGCATCGCCATGGCGGGGTTCGCGCTGATCGGCGACGACGCCGCCACCCGGCGGATCAACGCCGGCCTGCGCCAGCGGGTGCCGGGTCCGCAGGAGGATTGGCGCGGCTGCATCACCGGCGGCCTCGACGCGCACGGCGTCGATGGCGACCTCGATGCGACCCTCGCACCGACGCTGATCACGCCGCGCTGGCTGGGCGCGGCGCTGACCCAGGACGACGAGTGCGGCGGTGCCCACCCCAATAGCGACACGGTGCCGATGACCTTCGACCGGGCGACCGGCGCGGCGGTGAGGCTGCATGACTGGCTGAGCGACGCCGCGGTGGACCGGAGCGAGGCGAGCGCGGAACTGCCGCCGACCGTGCGTCCGGCGTTCCGCCGCCTGATCATCGCTGAGGCGGGTAACCTGGAGCCCGACTGCCGCGACGCGTTCGCCACCGAGGAATATTGGGACATCGGCCTCGACCGGCGGGGCCTGACCTTCCGGCCCGAGCTGCCGCATGTGACGCAGGCGTGCGCCGACGACGTGCTCCTACCCTGGGCGTCGCTGGCGCGCTTCCTCACGCCGGCGGGACGGGCCGGGCAGGCGAGCCTGTCGGCGCACTGACCCGAACGCGTCGTCGCGAACGGCGGATCAGGGCACGCTGGCGATCTGCGTGGACTGGTTGGGATAGTCCTGCAGCGCCGCCAGGCTGAGCGCCGACGCCACCTGCTCTTCGCTGCCGTCCCGAGCCGCGACGGAGCGGACCGTCACCGCCGCGCCGTGCCAGAGAACCGCTGGTCCGCCCCGCTTCCTGATCTCGAGGTAAAGCTGGGAGCGCATCAGCGGCACGAGGTTGTATTTGCCCGAGGGCAAGGGGAGGCTGAGGCCGGCCCCAGCCACCGATGGCCCTCCTGCCCTGACCTTGGCCCGCGCGGTGCCGACCTCCTCCTGGCGCAGGGTCACCTCGGCGATGTACGCCGCATGGTCCGGGTCGTTGAGGATCGTGAAGCCCCGTGCGCCAAGCGCTGCCGCGGCCGCAGTCACCACGGCGCGCGGCGAGGCATCATCGCCTGTGCCGGGCCGGGCGGCCTCGACGCAGATGGTGCCGTTCTGCGACGGAACAGCCGGCAGCGGCGCGGCCGACAGATGGGAGACGGCACCGAGCGCCAGCGCCGTGCCGATCGCCGCGCCAAGGGTCTTGCGTGCGGCCATGGCGATCTCGCTTTTCTTTGCAGACATGCACCGTAAACTCGCGAAGGCGAGCGGGGTTCTCACGGTGGCGGCAAGTATCTTGGCAGCTAACCGGACCACGAACGCAAGGATCATGACACGCTGACAAGCGGCTGATGTTGCGGTGAGAGAGGAGGAAGCATGAAGCTGGAGTTCCCTGAAGGCACCGTTCTCGTGTTCGGCGGCAGCGGCGGCATCGGCCGGGGCGTGGCGGCGGAGTTCGCCAAGGCAGGGGTGGCGGTCGCGATCTGCTACCGGTCCAGACAGGACCTCGCCGAAACGGCCGCGGCGGCGGCGCGCGCCAGCGGCGTGGAGGCGAGCATCCACCAGGCCGATGTCCGCGACGCAGCGTCGGTGGCGACGGTGGTCGATGCGGCGATCGCGGCGCACGGGCGCGTCCATACGGTGCTGTGGGCGGCGGGGCCGGTGGTGCCGCAGGTCGCGATCGCCGAGTGGAGCGACGACCAGTTCCGCAACGCGATCGAGACCGAGGTGTTCGGCTTCTACCACGCCGTGCGCGCGACCATCCCGCACTTGCGCGAACGGGGCGGCGGCTCGTTCGTCCACCTGGGATCGGCGGGGCATGACTGGTGGCCGAAGCTCGACGGCCTGTCGGTCGCGCCCAAGGCGGCCAACGAGTCGCTGCTCAAGGGCATCGCCAAGGAGGAGGGGCGGTTCGCGATCCGCGCCAACTCGATCCTGGTCGGAGTGATCGACGCCGGCCAGTTCAGGATCGGCCAGGAAGAGGGCTATTTCGACGAAGCCTGGGAACGCGAGACCAAGAAGCTGCTGGCGATGCCGCGCTGGGGCACGCCGGCGGACGTCGGGGCCGCCGCCTTGTTCCTCGCGTCCGATCAGGCGGGCTATGTCACCGGCCAGACGCTGTCGGTGTCGGGCGGGTTCGGCGTCTGACCGCCGCCGCCACCCCAGCTTCGCGCCGAGCAACATCTTCTTTCAATTCCTGGCGTTCTGATCGGGTATGCTTCCGGGCAGGAGGTGCCCGGATGAATCCCTCAGCCGTTCAGGCGTATCGGCCGGCCGGTTCCGCGCCAACACGGCCCCCCGAGGCGGCGCGATGACGGGGCGTCCGGTGATCGGCGTGCTGTGCTGCAACGAGGTGGCGGCGCGGCCGGTGCAGGTGGTCGCGAGCCGCTTCGTCGAGCCGCTGTCGATCCTTGCCGACGCGACGGTGCTGCTGGTGCCGGCGCTGTCCGACCTTACCGACACCATGGCGGTGTCGCGGGTGCTCGACGGCCTGCTCCTGACCGGGTCGCGCTCGCACGTCGCGCCGCGTCGCTATGGCGGCGTCGCCGGCTCGCACGCGGTTGATGAGGAGCGCGACGAGGTGGCGCTGGCGTTGGCCGGGCGGATGATCGAGGCCGGCAAGCCGGTCTACGGCATCTGCCGCGGGCTGCAGGAGATCAACGTCCTGTTCGGCGGCACCCTGTCGAGCGAGCGCTGCGCCGGGCGGCATCATCCGGGATCGTGGGACGCCGAGTACGACACGCTGTTCGACCATCGCCATGAGGTGGTGCTGACCGAGGGCGGCGCGCTGTCGATCGCCGCTGGAACCCGGCACCTGACCGTCAATTCTGTCCACGAGCAGGGGATTGACCGGCTCGGCGAGGGGCTGGCTGTCGAGGCGGTGGCGAGCGACGACGCGCTGATCGAGGCGTTCTCGGCGACCCCGTGCGGCGGCGACGTGCTGGCGGTGCAATGGCATCCCGAATGGGACGTCGACCGCGCGCCGGGCAGCCGCGCCTTCTTCTCGCTGATCGGCGCATCGCTGCGCCGCAATGTCGACGCCACCCCGTCGCCTTGCCGCACCGATGCTACGCTGCGCGGCCACTGACCCGGTCGCTTGAGGATCGGGGGCTTTGTTTCCGGAGAAGTGCCACATCGCGGCGAGCATATACCAGGCGGGCGTCAGCAGATTGCCGGTGAGGCGGATCAGCCCGGCGACGGCCGAAACACACGCAATCCCTATGCGCCGGCGAGGAAGCGATCTCGAAAGCCTATGGCGGCAGCCGTAGATGGCCGGTCGCGCGATGTCGCAATGCTGCGACGTCGGCGAGGGACGCAACGTGCAAATCTCCAACGATCCGGACGGTGACCAACGCAGTGTCATCAGGGTAGGGCAGGACAGGGCGGGCCACTGGCTCGCGCAGGAAAGCGGCGGCCGGCTGGAAGGCCGCTTCGTCTCGTTCGACGCCGCGCTGCACTTCGCCAGGGCCGAGCGGCATGGCTTTCCCGGTGCCGCCGTGGTCGTCGTGCGCGATCCGATCGTGCCGTTCGTCTCGTTCGATCCGGTCGGCCCGGACGAACGCGCCCTGGCGCGCGCGGCATGAGCGTGCGGACTCACCGGCATCTGCCGTGGCGCGTCGGCGGCCTGTCGCTGATGGCGGCTGGCTGTGCGTCCGCTGCGATCGGCGACGGTGCCTCGGCGATGTGGTCGCTGGCCGGCTTCGTGCTGGCGATCGTCGGGCTGGTACTGGTCGTGCAGGGCGGCCGCGTGCCGCTGGCGCTGCGCGTCGAGCGCAGCCGCCACCGCGAGCTGCCGATGGCGATCCACGCCCGCCGCCTCGCAGACCGCCTCACCCGATCCAGAGGATAAATCATGTCGCACTTCGCGCATCGCAACGGCTCGCTCCGGGCCGAAGGCGTCCCGCTGCCCGCCATCGCCGCGGCGGCGGGGACACCCGCCTATGTCTACTCCACCGCCGCGCTGCGTGACGCCGCGCGGCGGCTGCGCGAGGCGCTGACCTTCGTGCCGCGCAAGGAACTGTTCTTCGCGGTCAAGGCCAACCCCAATCCGGCGGTGCTGCGCGTGCTGGCCGACGAGGGCTATGGCGCCGACATCGTCTCTGGCGGTGAGCTGACGCGCGCGCGGGCGGCGGGGATCGCGCCGGCAAACATGGTGTTCTCCGGCACCGGCAAGAGCCCGCGGGAGCTGGCGATGGCGCTCGACGCCGCCGTCGGCCACGTCAACCTGGAGCTGGAACGCGAGGGCGAGGTGCTGGCCCAGCTGGCGGCGGCGCGCGGACTGACCGCGACGGCGCTGCTGCGCGTCAACCCCGATGTCGACGCCGGCACTCATGCCAAGATCACCACCGGGACCGCCAACGCCAAGTTCGGCGTGCCGACTGCCGAGGCGGTCGGCATCTACGATCGGCTCGCGGCGCTGCCGGGGTTGGCGATGCAGGGCATCGCTGTCCATATCGGCAGCCAGATCACCGACCTGACGCGGCTGGAGGCGGCCTATGTCCGTATCGGCGAGCTGGCGCAGGCGCTGCGTGCGCGCGGTCACCGCATCAGCCACCTCGATCTCGGCGGCGGGCTCGGCGTCGCCTATCGGCCCGGCGAAGCGGCGGCGGATGTCACCACCTGGGGAGCGATGGTGGCGCGGCTGGCGCAGGCCTGGGACGTGACGGTGATGGTCGAGCCCGGCCGCTTCATCGCCGCCGATGCGGGCGTGCTGCTGACCCAGGTCCTGTGGGTCAAGCCGGGTGCCGAACGCCCGATCGTCGTCGTCGACGCGGGCATGAACGACCTCGCCCGACCGGCACTTTACGACGCCTGGCACGACATCGAGGCGGTCTGTCCGAGCGGTGAGCGCTTCGACGCCGACGTCGTCGGGCCGGTGTGCGAGACCAGCGATACCTTCGCGCGCGGCCGTGCCATCGACGGCGTCGGCGAGGGCGACCTGGTCGTCATCCGTCAGGCCGGCGCATACGGCGCGACGATGGCGTCGAGCTACAACTACCGCGCGCTGGTGCCCGAGGTGCTGGTCGACGACACCCGCTTCGCGGTGGTGGCGGAGCGGACCGAGGCGGAGGACCTGGGCCGCTCGCGGCTCGCGCCGTGGATGCCGGCCGCCGCGCCGGGCGCGCGCGCGGCATGACGGCATGATGCAACCGACGGCTGCGCTGGATCGCGCCGCTGACCTGACGTTCCGCTCGCGCTTGCTCCGTTCGATCTTGACTTGAATGATATGGTGTATCATCAACCCGGCGAATCTTTGGAGAAACGCTGGTGCAAGCCAAGCTCGATGATCGTCTGCCGGTGACGGTGCTGTCCGGCTTTCTGGGTGCGGGCAAGACCACCTTGCTCAACCGCATCCTCGCCAATCGCGAGGGCAAGCGGGTGGCGGTGATCGTCAACGACATGTCCGAGGTCAACATCGACGCCGATCTGGTGCGCGAGGGCGACGCGGCCCTGACGCGCGGGGAGGACACGCTGGTCGAGATGAGCAACGGATGCATCTGCTGCACGCTGCGCGACGACCTGCTCAAGGAGGTGCGCACGCTCGCCGAGGCGGGCCGGTTCGATTACCTCGTGATCGAGAGCACGGGCATCTCCGAACCCCTGCCGGTCGCCGCGACCTTCTCGTTCGAGGACGAGGCGGGCGACAGCCTGTCGGACGTCGCCCGGCTCGACACGATGGTCACGGTCGTCGACGCGCTCAACCTGATGCGCGACTATTCGAGCCGGGACTTCCTCGCCGATCGCGGCGAGACGACGGGCGACGGCGATACGCGCAGCCTCGTCGCGTTGCTGGTCGAGCAGATCGAGTTCGCCGACGTTATCGTCATCAACAAGGCCAATGCCGTCCCGCCGGAACAGCTGAAGGTCGTCCGCCAGCTCTGCGCCTCGCTCAACGCCGATGCCCGCATCGTCGAGGCCGATTACGGCGAGGTGCCGCTCGACCAGCTGCTCGACACGCGCCTGTTCGATCCGGACGAGGCCGAAAACCATCCGCTATGGGCCAAGGAGCTGTTCGGTTTCGCCAGCCACCGGCCGGAGAGCGAGGAATATGGTGTCGAGAGCTTCGTCTATCGCGCCCGGCGGCCGTTCGACCCCGCCAAATTCTACCATTTCTCGACCGGCAACTGGCCGGGCGTGATCCGTGCCAAGGGTCATTTCTGGCTGGCGACGCGGCCCGACTGGGTCGGCGAGCTGGCGCAGGCGGGGGCGCAGGTCGTCTCCAGCGGGCTTGGGCGCTGGTGGGCGGCGGTGCCGAAGGATCGCTGGCCCGACGGCGATGCCTTCCAGCGCCATGTCGGCAACAAATGGGACGAGCTGTGGGGCGATCGCCGGCAGGAGCTGGTCTTCATCGGCATCGGCATGGACGAGGCGAAGATCCGCCGGCAGCTCGATGCCTGCCTCGTGCGCGACCAGGTGTTCGCGCCCGGCAAGTGGAAGCACCTGGCCGATCCGTTCCCCGCCTGGGGGCAGGCGGCGGAGGCGGCATGACGCTGGCGTGTCGGCGGGACGCGTCCGCGTCGGCCGATCACGTCGCCATCGGCCCGCGTCCCGACGTGCTGGACCAGGTGCGCTCGGAGGAGATCAACCTGGCGGTCTGGGAGCGCAGCCTCCACCCCGCGCTGGATCGGGCGATCGCCGGCCTCGACATCAGCGCCCTGCAGGACATCCGCATCGTCGCGACCCCCGACGAGGTTCCGGCAGCGATCGAGGCGGCGGCGCGCGGTGTGATCCAGGGCGACGGCCTGACTGCCCTGACGCACGACATCGGCGATCTCGCGCGCCGGTTCGCCGATATCATGGCCATCGGTACCGTCGAGATCCGGCTGGAGCGCATCGTCGGCAACGCCTGCTACAAATATCATTCCGACTATGTCAGCATCCGCCTCATCACGACCTATCTGGGGCTTGGCACCGAATGGCTCGGCGGCGACGAGTTGGCCCGTCTGGACGCGGGAGCGGTGCTCGATCGATTGGTGCCGCGCCGCCTCGATCGCGGCGATGTCGGCCTGTTCAAGGGCCGCAGCGCGACCTCCCGTCCGATCATCCACCGGTCGCCTCCGATCGCGGGCACCGGCGCGCAACGGCTGCTGCTCGTGATCAACCCGCCGCCGACTGACGACCTGGTACATCCGGCCTGACGCTGGTCACAGGGAGGTAACGCATGAGCAGGGACCGTCGGCGATTTGGCGGCGGCATGGTCGCCGGTATCGCCCTGATGCAGTTGCTCGGAGCGACACGGACGCGGACGCCTGTCGAGGAAGCGGCAACCCTGCGGCCCGTCAACGTCGTGCTCCACCGGTTCGACATGAAGCCGGGACAGCAACGCACCTTTCACGAGTGGATCGGTTTCCTCCACGCCCGTCATCGCGAAGCCGTGTCGACGCTTGCGCGCGAGCGGACCTATTTCGAGGCCATGTTCACCGCGCCGGACGAGCCGCGGCGGCTCTACTGGCTGACCGTCCAGGGTACCGGCGGTGCGCCGGTCGAGAGCTCGACACTCGATCTCGACCGGCGGCACATCGCCTATATGGATGCCGTTCTCGCCAAGGGGACGCACCGGCGGCTGACGACGCAGAATGTGTTGGCCGCCGATGTCATCGTCCGCGCGGTCCGCGACGCGCAGGGCGCGGAGGTGCCGTGACTGGACGCAAGATCACCCCGTCGAGCGGTCGCTCTCGACGAACAGGGCTTTCAACTCGCGCCAGGCGAGATCGAGGCGCTCGTCGAGACCCGGCTCGGGATCGTCGAGCCAGGATATCGTCGCCTGCACGAAGGCGGCCATCCCGATCCGCGCCGCAAGCCTGGTACGCGATGCTGCGGCACCACGCGCCTGCAGCGCGTCGCTCAACGCCTCGCTCAACGCGCCGGTCTTGGCCAGTTCGCGCTCCTGCAAGGCGGGCGTGCCGGCGATGACGTCCTGGCGCGGCTTGGAGAAGGGCCGGTTAGCCTCGAGCGCCGGCAGGACCGACCGGAACGCGTCAAACAATATGTCGAGCAGCGGTTCACCCGCCGGCGCGTCGGCGATCGAGCGCGTCAGGGCGGCTCGCAATATGGCCTCGCCATCGAACAGCACTTCGCGCTTGTCCGGGAAGTAGCGGAAGAAGGTCCGCTCGGTCACGCCGGCGCGCGCGGCGATCTCTGCGGCCGTCGTCCGGTCATAGCCGCACTCGCGAAACAGCTCCAGCGCCGCCCGTTGCAGGCGCGTGCGCACGTCTTCCTCACCCTTCGCCACCGGTCGCACCTCCTGCCTATCAGCGACCGACGACAGGCTGTCAGCTCCTGACGCTATGATGTTAGCACGTCTCCACCCGCCAGGGTCAAGGCTGCGACGCGCGTGGTCCCAAACGTCCGCGCTGCTCGTCCCTCGCTGCTTTCGAACAAGTGACGTCTCAATATCGATAGGCGACCTTGAAGAAGACGGTACGTGGCGGGTTCTGCGGCCCCTGCACCAAGGTCGTGCCGGCATAGGGCCCCGCCCGCAGCGCCGCGCCGACCGGCGTCAGGCTGGAGAAGTAGAAGGCGTTGCCGATGTTGCGCGCCGTCAGCGTGAAGGTCAGGTGCGCATCGGGCTCGAAGCTGACGAAGCCGTTGACGAAATGCTTGTCGCCGATGCGATATTGCGGGTTGTTGAGCGTGTCGGAGAAGTACGAGGTCTGCCAGTTGACGCTGCCGCCGAGAGTGACCTTGCCCAGCCGGCCCAGCGGCAGCTGATAGCTGGCCGAGGCGAAATACTGCCACTCCGGCTGGAAGGGAAACACCTTGCCAGTGTAGCTGTACGCCGGCACCGTGCCATAGGCCGGCGCGGCATAATCGTCGTAGCGCGTCTTCAGATAGGTGACGTTGAACGCCAGCGACAGCGCCGGCACGGGCTGCGCCGATGTCTCCACCTCGAACCCGTCGGTATGCGACGACGGCGCGTTGCCGCGCGTGCTGACATAGGTCGCCGAGATCGGGCTATAGGCCGTCACCGCCGTCTGCAGGTTGCTGTAGTCGTTGTAGAATCCGGTCAGGTTGACGCGCAAACGGCGGTCGAGCCAGTCGGTTTTGATGCCGCCTTCATAAGTGTTCACCGTCTCCGGATCATAGGGTAGCGCGGTCGACAGCGTCAGCGCGCGGTTGTTGAAGCCGCCGGCGTCGAAACCCTTGGCGTAGCTCGCGAACAGGAACGCGCTCGGCGTCACCTGCCAGGACAGGCCCGCCTTGGGGGTGAACGAGCGCCAGGTCTTGCTGTTGAGGACGGTGGCGTTGGTGAAGTTCACCTGCGCCGCCGATACCGCGACGCCCAGTAACGGGATCGCGCCGCCGGTCACCACCTGCGGATAGGTCGCCGGGTTGATGGGATTGCCGTCCAGGTCGTCGTTGACGCCTTGAAAGTCGAAGCGGCGGCGGATGATGATGTAGCGCCCGCCCGCGGTCAGCGTCAGCCGATCCGTGAGGTGGTAATTGGCTTGCAGATAGGCGGAATAGTTGCGCGTGATCGTCTTGGCGATCTGGTCGAAGGGCGCTGCCGGCAACGCCGCGTTAGTGGCCGGCAGGCCGGTGACGTAGCCGATGCGGTTGCTCTTGAAATCCTCGAACAGGTAGTAAAGCCCGCCGGTGACATCGAAGCGGTGCCAATTGCCCTGCAGCTGCAGCTCCTGCGTGAAGCTGTGCTCCTTGTAGGTGATGACATTGTCGGAGATGTCGACGGCGCGCGGCTGCGCTGCGTCGTAGGGCAGCCGGTTCTGGCCGTCATTGTTGTAAGCGACCGGGTCCTGGTCGAACCCGCGCAGCGCGGTGATCGAATGCACCGCCAGATGCTCGCCTAGCATATAGTCGATCCGCCCCGTCAGTCCGCCGGCGTGCGAGCGGTTGACCGGATAGCGGCCGGCATAGCTGACGTTCGGCTGATAGGGCGCGAGCGAGGTCGGGCTGTAGAGCGTGCCGCCGGTGATCCCGCCGAGACCGGACAGCGCCGCGTTGGTGGCGTTGTACGTGGTCGGCACATATTGCGCCGCCTGCGAATGGTCGATCGTGCCGTCGGCGGACAATGTCACCTTCAGCGCTGTTGTCGGCGTGAACAGGAGCTTGATGCGGCCGCCGGTGGTGTTCTGGTTGTTGACGTCCGTGCCGAGCGACGGGTTGCGGCTGTAGCCGTCATGCTGGTCATGCGCGACGGCGACGCTGGCGGCCAGCAGCCCCGGCACGATCGGCCCCGCCGCATAGCCGTGGACGTTGACGGTGTCGTAATTGCCGTAGCCCGCGTCGGCGCGCAGATCGAGTTTGTCGGTCGGGGTGCGCGTGACATAGCGGATCGCGCCGCCCGCCGAGTTGGCCCCGAACAGCGTCCCCTGCGGCCCGCGCAGCACCTCGACGCGCTCGACGTCGGTCAGGTCGGACATGCCGTTGATCGCCCGCGGCAGATAGACGTCGTCGATATAGACGCCCACCGTCGGGTCGAAGATCGGATCGCTGTTGCCGATGCCGCGGATGAAGAAGGTGTTGGTCAGCGGCGTGATGCCCGATGGCGGCGTGTAGAGGCCGGGGATCTGTCCGGCGAGATCGCGGGTGGTGACGACGTTCTGGTTGGCGCGGAACGCCTCGCCGATCACGGTGACCGCGACCGGCGTCGACTGGAGCCTCGACTCCCGCCGCGTCGCGGTGACGACGATGTCGGTCAGGCCGCTACCGGGGGCGGCGTCGGTCGCTTGGGGCGGCGTGGGCGTATCCTTGGGGTCTTCCGCCTGGGCGGAGGTCGCCACGAACAGGGCGAGCGGCGTCAGGCTGGAGGCCGCAAGCAGCCGCCACGCCCGGATGGTATCCGGCATGTCAAATCTCCAGGGAAGGTCTGGCGGCGGCCGAGCGTCAGCGCCCCGCAGCGCCGCCTGTGTCAGGCGGTGCTAGTCGAGCAGGTCGGGTTGCTCAGCGACGATGCGCGCGTAGAGCGGACCGAAGCCGAATGCACCGGGATCGGCACCGGTCATCTGGTTGGCGGTGTAGCGCGCCACCTCATGGCCGATCGGCTTGATCGTGCCGGCGGCCTCCGCGAGCAACTGCGTCTGACAGGTGTTCTCCATGACGACATAAGAGGCGACGGCGCTGTCGACGCTCTTGCCGACGGTGAGGATGCCGTGGTTCTGCAGGATCACCGCCCGCTTGTCGCCGAGCGCGCGGGCGATGCGCTCGCCTTCGGAACTGTCGAGGACGATGCCGCTGAACGTCTCGAACAGCGCGTGGTTCTCGTAGAAAAAACAGCTGTCCTGGCTGATCGGATCGAGCAGCCGCCCGAGCGCGGACCAGGCCTTGCCGTAGATCGAGTGCGAATGCGCCGCCGCGATCACGTCGGGACGCGCCTTGTGCAGCTCGGAATGGATGGCGAAGCCAGCCTGGTTGATCGGGTAATCGCCTTGGAGGATGTTGCCGTTATGGTCGACGAGGACGAGGTTCGACACCTTGATGTGGCCGAACCACGGCCCGAGCGGTCCCACCCAGAACCGGTCGTGATGCTCCGGATCGCGTGCGGAGATATGGCCGGCGAGGCTGAGGTCATAGCCGCGCTGCGCGAAGATGCGGTAGCCGGCGGCAAGCCGCTGCTTGCGATGCAGTCGCTCCTCCTCGATCGATCGCGAAGCCTCTTCGCGCGCGAGCCTGAAGGCCTTGGATCGGACGATCTGGTTCATGATGGGTCCCTTTTGGTGGATCAGTAGCCGGCGGCGGGGTCGACGAGATCGCCGGGGGTCTCGCCGCGCACGAAGCGGTCGAGATTGGCGGCGATCTTCTCGAACAGCACTGAGCGAACGGCGCCGTAGTTGGACGCGAGGTGGGGCGTCAGCAGCACCTTAGGATGCGTCCAGAGCGGGTGGCCGTCGGGCAGCGGCATCGGCTCGGTCACGTCGAGCGTCGCGAAGCCGAGCCGGCCGGCATCGAGCGCGGCGATCAGCGCCGCCTGGTCGAGCACCGACCCGCGTGCGACGTTGACGACGTGCGCCCCCGGCCGCGCATGGGCGAGGACGTCGGCATCGATGATGTTGCGGGTCGCGTCGGTCGCCGGCAGTGCGAGCACCACATCGTCCGACCGGGCGAACAGCGCGGCGAGGTCGTCGAGCAGCTCGACTCCGTCGATCGGGCTTGCGAGGCTCCGGCGGCGGACGGCAACGACATGCGCACCGAGCGCGAGGGCGCGGCGCGCGACCGCCTCGCCGATCGCGCCCAGGCCGACGATGCCGACCGTCCGGCCAGC
>NZ_CAHJXA010000044.1 GCF_903644135.1 Sphingomonas bacterium
CGGCAGCGCGTCGGGCCTGGCCGGCGGACGGCCCGGCGCGACCGGGGTGGCGGGACGGACCGACGGCTTGTCGGGCTGGTCGGCGGGCTTGAACAGGTCCTGGAAAGCATCCTCGCGATACTTCGGCACATGCAGCAGCAGGTCGATACGGACGATCCGCACCTCCTCCGAACGCTGCGCGGTGTCGGCCAGGATGTAGGTGCCGTCGGGCGACCAGGCGATGCGCCGGCCGGTATTGCCGTTGGCGAGGAAGCTGATCGGCCGCGCCTCTCCCCCCGCCGCCGGCACGACATAGATGTTGCGGAACGCCTTGGGGCCGGTCACCCCGAAGGCGAGCCAGCGGCCGTCGGGCGACCAGACCGGGGCGGCATCGCGACCCTCCAGCGCGCCGGTGAACAGCGTGCGCTCGCTGACCGGCGTGCCGTCGGGGCCGAGCACCGCGACCCGCAGCTCGTTCTCGCCATGGACATAGGCGATCGACTTGCCGTCCGGCGCATAGGCGGACGACTGCACCGCGCCGCCGCCGCTGCTGAGCGTGACGGTCGCGCGAGTGACGAAGTCATATTGCTTCAGCCGCACATCGGCCCCGTCCTCGGCCAGGAAGGCGAGACGGCGCGAGTCTGGCGACCAGCTGAGGTCGCTCTCCGCCGTCGCGGTGCGGGTGATACGCTGCGCCGGGCCGCCGTCCTTGGACGGGGCGGCGAACACCTCGCCATGCGCGACCACCGCCACCTTCTTGCCGTCGGGCGACAGGGCGATCTCGCGGAAGCTGGTTTCGTTAAGGTGGGTGTCGCTCTCGCCGGCGGGGGCACCGCGCAGCCGGATCGGCACTGCCCGCGCCTCGGCGGTGCCCGCGTCCCAGCGCCAGATGCCGAAGTCGCGCTCGAAGACGATGCCGCTGCCGTCATAGGCGATCGACGGCCATAGCACGCGGCCGCCGGCAAAGTGCGTCAGCGCCACCGGCGTGCCGCCAGCAACGGGAGCGCGCCAGAGGTTCTCCGCGCCGCTCTCGTCGCTCATATAGCTGATCGCGGTGCCGTCCGCGCTCCACATCGGGAAGGCATGCTTGGCACCGCCGGGCAGGAGCTTGCGATAGCCGCCGGGCTGGCCGCCGGAACCATCGAGCGCCTTGAGCCACAGCTCGGTCTCGTCGATGTGCGAATGGCCGTTGCGCCACCACTGACCGTTGGACAACCCCCGCGCCATCAGCGCCAGCGTCGTGCCGTCCGGCGAGGGTGCGCTCTCGAACTCGGCGAGGTAGCGCTCGCGGCTGACCTCCAGCGGCGTGCCGCCGTCCACGGACACGCGGAAGATGTCGGCCTGCCGCGCGACGTCGTTGACGCCCGAGGAGAAATAGAGCCAGCGTCCGTCGCGCGACCAGCCGTCGAGCGTCTCCGCCGTGTCGGCCCAGGTCAGCCGCTTGACCTCGCCGGTGGCGAGCACCAGCAGATAGACGTTGGTCGAGCCCGCCCGGTTGGAGGTGAAGGCGAGCAGCTTGCCGTCGGGCGAGTAGATCGGCCGGCCTTCGGTCGCGGGATGGCTGACCAGCAGCCGCGCCTCTCCACCCTGCACCGGCACCGTCCAGATGTCGCCGCCCGATACAAACGCGATCTCGCGGCCGTCGGGCGACAGCGACGGCTCGCCCAACGACGGGTCGGCCCAGGCCGCGCCGGCACCCATCGTCACCATCGCCGCGGCCAGTGCCGCTCCGAACCACCGTGCTGCCTTCATCCGATCACCCCCGTTTGACGGCACCATGCATCAGGCGACCATGGCTGCGCAACGGGAGGCGAGCGTCACCTCACGCCATCATCGGAACCGGACGCCGACCGTCGCGCCGAACGTGCGCGGATCGGGGAAGTTGGCGACGGTCAAGCCGCCGAACGACGGGCCGAAATCGATGAAGTTGCTCGGCGCGGACTCCTGCGTCAGATTGCGCACCCACACCGACAGCGAGGCGCGATGGCCGCCGAGCGGGATGTCGCCGACCTGCGCGCGCAGGTTGACGATCGTGCGGCCGGGCGAACGGCTGTTGCTTGCGATCTGGGTCAGCGAGCTGCTGCCCTGCAGGGCATAGGGGAAGGTGTAGTAGCTGGACACGAAGCTGAGGTCGCCGATCAGGTGAGCCTTGCCCCAGCCGCCTTCGGCAAACTCCCAGTCGGTGCCGACCCCGACATTGTAGTGTGGTGCCTGCGGAAAGGCGCGGTTGCCGGCGACGTCGATGCCGCCGTCGATAAAGCTGCGATAATGCGTGTCGAGATAGGCGAACGAGGCGTTGGCGGTGAAGTGCGCGGTCGGCTGGGCGGTCATCTCCAGCTCCAGTCCGCGGATGCGCGCCGCACCGGCGTTGAGGACCAGCGAGGCGGCCGATCCGTTGCCCTGGAACGCCGACAGCTGGATGTCGCGATGCTCGTCCCAGAAGGCCGCGACGTTCAGCTGCAGCGTGTTGCCGATCAGCCGGCTCTTGAAGCCGAGCTCGTAGCTGTCGACCGTCTCCGGCCGGTAGGGCTGGCACAGCTCCAGCGCGCCGGAGGGGCAGGCCGCGGTCGGCGCGCCCGCCACGTTGCTCTCGCCGTTGAACCCGCCCGACTTGAAGCCCTTGGCATAGCGCGCATAGGCATTGATGCGGCTGGTGAAGTCATAGCGCAGCGTGGCGGCGGGGCTGACGTCGCTGTACGACACCGACGGGATCACGCCATACGGCACGTTGATGACGGTGATCGTCGGCGTGGCAGCCGGCGACCCCAGCGCGGGCAGGACGTTGAGCAGGCGCGTGACCGACTTGGTCTCGTGATTGTAGCGCAGGCCGCCGGTCAGCGTCAGCTTGGGCAGCACGGTCGCATCGACCTGGCCATAGGCGGCTTCGGCCTGCGTCTTAGAGCCGTAGCGCGAGTCGAAGCGGCTCTGCCCGAAGAAATAGGTCTGCGGGTTGTTGGTGAAGCCGTTGTCGTCGAAATAATAGCCGCCCAGCACATAGTTCAGCCGACTGTCCAGCGCCTTGCCGGTCAGCTGCAGTTCCTGGCTGAAGGAATGATAGGCGGTATGCCGCTCCGACACCGCGACCGCGATCGGTGTGCCGTCGAGGTCGAGGCTGTCGTCGAAGTTCAGCTTGCGATAGGCGCTGATCGACTTCAGCGTCGCCGCGCCGATCGTGTAGGCGACGGTCAGCGCATGGCCTTCGATCCGCTCGCGCTCATATTCCTGCGAGTTGACGCTGCCGCTCGACTGACGCGCCTTGTTGGCGAACAGGTAGAGCGGGATGCCGCTATAGCCGCGCGATGCGGGATCGAAGATATCGCTCGCCGCGCCATTGCGGTTGACGGAATAGAGCTGGAGATAATTGGGCTGCTGGTCGGTGCGGCTGAAATCATAGGAATAATCGGCGACGAGCCGGTCGCTGAACTGCGCACGCAACTGCGCCATAATGCCGAAGCCGTTGAGGTCGTTGGTGCGGTCGGTCAGCACGGGCGATGCAAAGGCGCTGGCCGCCGGGTAGGGATTGGGTCTGATGGCGATGAAGCCGTCGCGCTTCTCATACTGGCCCGACACCTTGAGCGAGAAGATGCTGACCGCCGGCAGGTCGATCGCGCCCTTGATCCGCCGATCGTTGAAGTTGCCGTAGCTGGCCTCCAGCGACCCGCCGGCGACGCCGGTCGGCTTGCGGGTGACGAGATTGACCGCGCCGGCCAGGGTATTGCGGCCGTACAGCGTCCCTTGCGGGCCGCGCAGCACCTCGACGCGCTCAAGGTCGGCGACGTCGAACACGTTGCCCTGCGCCTTGGCGATGTAGACGCCGTCGACATAGAGCCCGACCGCGGGCTCGAAGGTGATGGCGGGGTTGATCGTCACCGACCCGCGGATCGATATCTGCGCCACCGTCTTGTTACCGGGCGTCCGCTCGATCTTCACGTTGGGGGCTACCTGGCCGATCTGATCGATCGACGTGATGTCGCGCGACTGGAGATACGCGCCGCTGATCGCCGAGATCGCGATCGGCACCTGCTGGACGTTCTCCGACCGGCGTTGAGCGGTCACGACGATGTCGGCAAGCCCCGCCGGGCTTGCGGCGGCGCTGTGTTGATCGGCGGCCGGGTTGAGGCTGGCATCCGCCTGCAAGGCCGAACCGGGGGGCGAGGGCGAGTCAGGAATGACCGATCCCGTCGCCGGTAGGGCAGAAGTCTGCGAGGGCGACGCCGTCTGCGCACCAGCCATTGTTGACATTGCCAACGCCCAGCCGATGGCGGTGCCCATCAGCAATGTCCTGCGATGCATCATCCTCTCCCCTCGACTTGGCAGGCGATCACCGCCCTTGATTTGGCCAACCAGCGCTAACCGGCTTTGACTTAGACGCGATCTACGCGTTCAGTCAATCTAGGATACTGTAATGCGTACCTATGATGCAATAATGCTACGCAGTCAGGAGCGGACGTTCGCCGCTGTTTAGCGCTTGCGGCAGCGCGACACTGCCCTATCGTGATGTCAGAGCCACCCGAACCGAGGTGGCGAACATTGGAGAGGGACAAGTGAACCACAGGTATCGCTTGCTGAGCGGTTTTGCCGCCATGCTGCCGGGACTGATGCTGTCAACCGCGGTGCAGGCTCAGACGACCGTGGGGACGACCGTTCCGGCCACCGCCTCGCCCGACGCCGGACAGGCAACGCCCGCCCGCCCCGGCGAACCTGCCGTGCCGCCGACCATCGCGAGCGGTCAGGACACAACCGACAATGCGACAACGGTCGGCGAGATCGTCGTCACCGCACAGAAGCGCTCGGAAAACCTGCAGCGCGTGCCGATCGTCATCACCGCCGTCAGCGGCGCGCAGCTCGCCACCGCTGGCGTCACCGGCCTGACCCAGCTGGGCGCGGTGACCCCCGGGCTAACCGTGCGCACCACCGCCGGTGCCGTCTTCCAGCCCGCGATCCGCGGCGTCGGTACGTCGAGCAACGTCGTCGAGAACCCGGTCGCGCTCTACATCGACGGCGTCTACCTGGCGCAGCAGCGGGAGGGTAACCGCGAGCTGCCCGATGTCGAGCAGGTCGCGATCCTCAAGGGGCCGCAGGGCACGTTGTTCGGGCGCAACGCGACCGGCGGCGTGATCCAGATCACCACCCGCCGCCCCAGTGAGCAGTTCACCGGCGAGGCCAAGGTGGAGATCGACAATTACGCGACGTTCCGCGCCAGCGGCTTCGTCTCGGGCGGCCTCGCCCATGGCGTGGCGGCCAGCCTGTCGGCCGACGTCACCACGCAGGGCGAGGGCTATGGCAAGAACCTGACGACCGGCCACGACACCTTCCAGGTCGCCCATGCGGTCAGCGTGCGCGGCAAGCTGCTGTTCGATATCGATGCCAAGACCTCGGTCCTGTTCATCGCCGACTATCTCGACCGCAAAGACTATACCTACAGCTTCGTGCCCTATCCGGGAACCAGCTTTTCGGTGCCGCTGCCCGGACCGCTGCCCAGCCCTCGCGACACCTATTCATCGATCGATCCCTATGCCTCGTTCCGCGGCGGCGGGGTCAGCATGACGATCGATCACGATCTCGACTTCGCCAAGCTGGTGTCGATCACCGCCTATCGCGAGGGCCGGAGCGACTATCTGTTCGAGGACGTGCCGGCCGGCCAGAACGTGTTCCAGGTCGGCGTGCCGTCGAGCGCCCAGCCCAACCGGCAGTTCAGCGAGGAGGTCCAGCTCGTCTCCGAGAAGAACGGCCCCGTCACCTACACCGCCGGCGTGTTCTACTTCTACAACCGCAACGCCAACGTGCCGGTGCTGCGCCAGTTCTTCCCGGTGTTCTACGGCAACCCGCCCGCCGCGGTGCTCGCCAACCTGAACCAGACTACGGTGACCTATGGCTCCGAACAGACCCAGTCGGTGGCCCCGTTCGGGCAGCTCGGCATCCGCCTGTTCGAGGGCACGCACCTGACGCTCGGCGGGCGCTTCACCTATGAGCAGCGCACGCTGACCGGGCAGCTGATCGCCAACCACTATAACGGTGTGTCGCCCGTCACGAACTACAACCCGCCCGCGCTGACGATCAACAAGCCGACATGGCGGATCGCGCTCGACCATCAGTTCGGCCCCGACATCCTCGGCTATGTGTCGTACAACCGCGGCATCAAGAGCGGCGGGTTCAACATCCTGACCCCCTCCAACCCGGCCTATCTGCCCGAGCGCCTCGACGCCTATGAGGCGGGATTGAAGACCGAGCTGTTCGACCACCGGCTGCGGCTCAACGCCGGCGGCTTCTATTACGACTATACCAATCTGCAGGTGATCCAGTTCGTCGGCGTGTCGCAGACGATCGTCAACGGTGCCAAGGCGCGGCTGTACGGGCTGGATGTCGACTTCACCGCGCGCGCCACGCCGGAGCTGACGCTCAGCGGCGGGCTGGAGGCGCTGCACGCCCGCTTCGTCTCGTATCTGGGCGCGGTGGGCAGCATCCCCAAGCCCGCCGGCGGCGCAACGCTGATCTCCGTCGATGCCAGCGGCAACCGCATCCCGCTCGCGCAGAAGTTCGCGGGGACGCTGGCGATGGATTACGAGAAGCCGGTCTCGTTCGGGACGATCCATGCCAACGTCACCGCGAACTATAATGGCGACTACAAGATCGAAGCCGATAATTTCCTGACACAGAAGGCCTATACGCTGCTGAACGCCTCGCTGGCGTGGCGGCCGCAGGGGGATCGGTTCGAGGTGAAGATCTGGGCGCGCAACATGCTGGATGAGTTGGTGCTCAACAACACGTCCAGCCAGGCGCCGGGCTACCCGACCTCCTATGGCACGCCGCCGCGAACGTTTGGCATGACCGGCAAGGTTCACTTCTGACGGGAAGCCGGCAAGGCCGACGTCGAGCGCGATCCGCGACATTGCGTCATCGCTTCGCGAACGCTGCCGCGCCGTGCGCGCAGTGTTCGTGGTGACGGCCGCGCTGTAGGGCGGGGCGATGACACGCACGCTCGACCAGCTTCTCACCACCATCGACGTCGACCCGCACGCGTTCTCGGTGTGCCGGATCCAGACCGGCTGGCGCATGACGTTTCCCGCCTTTGATGCGGTCACGGTCCATTTCGTGCTGCGCGGCTCCGGGCAGTTCCAGGTCGGGGCATCGCCGCCGATCGCCTTTTCGCCGTCCAGCGTGCTGATCATCCCGATCCGCGAGCCCCACTGGGTCGGCGAGGGCGGCGAGGCGCATGTCCGCGAGGCCGCGGACCGCTGCGCGCTGCTCGGCGACGGCTTGGTCGAGTTCACCGCCGGCAGCGGTGCCGACGACACGCTGATGCTGTGCGGAGCGCTGGCACCACCCTATCAGGGCGGCTTCGGCTTCTTCGACCTGCTGCGCGCACCATCGGCCGGCGACACGGTGTCGGGCGTCATCCCCGCAAGCGTGTTCGACGCCATGGCGCATGAGATCGCCCATGCCGGGTTCGGCACGCAGGCGATGTGCCAGGCGCTGATGAAGCAGGGCCTGATCGCCCTGCTGCGCAACCGTCGGAAGCAGGATGCGGACCTGCGGGGGGGCACCATGCCCCACCCGCGCCTCTCCAAGGCGGTCGCCGCCATCATCGGAAATCCAGCGGCCGCACACACGGTGGACAGCCTGGCATCGCTTGCCGGCATGAGCCGCGCGTCGTTCTCCGACCATTTCTCGCGGGCGTTCGGTCAGGGGCCGATCGACTTCGTGCAGAAGGCAAGGCTGCGGATCGCTGCACGGCTGTTGCGGACGACCGACCTGCCGATCAAGGTCATCGCGCAGAGCGCCGGCTATGCCGGACCACGACCATTCTCGCGAGCCTTCCAGGCTGTCTATCAACGCGGACCGGCCGACTACCGGGCCTTCGCGACAGGCGACGCGGTCAAGCTGTCGGCCGATGTCGACCCAGCCCAGGTCCCCGATCGTCCAGATCAATAGCATCGCTCGTCCAAATCACGTCGGGCGACGGACCCGATCTGCCGACTCGCGGTTCTCAACGCCGGACCCAAGGTCCGCGTCGTCCTCCGCGCGCCCCGCCATTGTCCGGCGATCGGCAGCGGACATCTCCACCGAACCCCGCGCTCGCAGAAAGTCTAGCCATGCCCGATGATCTCCACCATTCGCCCATCGCCTTCACGCCGAATATCGAGGTGCGCGCCGAGGACGAAGCGGAGACCATCCAGGGGCTGAACGAGCAGCTGCGCCTGATCCAGGAGAAGACCGCCAAGGATTACGGCACGGCGCTGCGCGGCGTCCACGCCAAGGGTCATGCGATCGTCAAGGGCAAGCTGGAGGTGCTGTCCGGCATCGCCCCCGCCCTTGCGCAGGGCCTGTTCGCCGCACCCGGCAGCTACGACGCGCTGCTGCGCTTCTCGACGCTGCCCGGCGACATCCTCGACGACAGCGTCAGCGTGCCGCGCGGGCTCGCGGTCAAGCTGTTCGGCGTCGCCGGCGACCGCCTGCCGGGATCGGAAGCCGATGCCAATCAGGACTTCATCCTGGTCAACGGACCGGCCTTCGCCGCGCCGACGCCCAAGGCGTTCCTCGCCAACCTCAAGATGCTCGCCAAGACGACCGACACCGGCGAGGGATTGAAGAAGGGCCTGTCGGCGACGCTCCAGGTCGTCGACGCCGCGCTGGAGACGGTCGGCATCCAGAGCCCGACGATCCAGACGCTGGGCGGCGCGCCCAACACCCATCCGCTCGGCGAGACCTATTACACGCAGGTGCCGCTGCGGCATGGCGGCTATATCGCCAAGCTCTCGATCGCGCCGGTGTCGCCCAACCTCGTCGAGCTCGCCGGCAGCAAGGTCGATACGGCCGGCCGCCCCGATGCGCTGCGCGAGGTGATCGGCGAGGTGCTGATCGAGCAGGACAGCGTCTGGGAACTGCGCGTGCAGCTCTGCATTGATCTGGAGAAGATGCCGATCGAGGACAGCTCCGTGGTGTGGGACGAGAAGCAGAGCCCGTATGTGGCGGTCGCCCGCCTGACCGTGCCCGCGCAGCTCGGCTGGGAGCGCGGCCTGAGCGAGCAGCAGGAGCAGGCGGTGGCGTTCAGCCCGTGGCACGGCATCGCCGCCCACCAGCCGATCGGCGGCGTGAACCGCGCCCGCAAGCCGACCTACGAGATGTCGACCCAGTTCCGCGGCCAGCACAATGGCTGCCCCGTCCACGAGTTGCGCGCGCTCGCCGACCTTTCGACCCAGGGCATGACGATCGACTAGGACGCGGTGCTCGGCAATGGCCGGACGCGAACCTCCGATACAGCGGACCAAAACAGGAGACCGGTTCCATGAAGTCCAGATTGTTACTCGCCGCAGCGCTGCTCGGGACGTCCGGTGCGGCGGTCGCGCAGTCGAGCATGTCGCCCAACGCCGCGCCGCCCCCGCCGCCGCACATGGCCACCCAGCCTCCAAAGGCCGCGACGGACATGCAGGCCGTGATCGATCAGCTGCCGCGGCTCGGCCTGAAGCCGATCGAGACGTTGACGCCGGTCAAGGCACGGGTTCAGCCCTCGGCCACCGACGCGACCCATGCGGTAATGAAGCAGAAGGGCATGTCCACCGCGCCCGATCCGGCCGTGACGACCCAGGACATGCCTTATGGCAGCGATCCGATGCAATATGCCCGCATCTACAAGCCCACTGCCGCGAGCGGTGCCCCCATGCCGGTCATCGTCTATTATCATGGCGGCGGCTGGGTGATCGCCGACGTGAACACCTATGACGCGGCACCGCGGCTGCTGTCCAAGCAGCTCAATGCGATCGTCGTGTCGGTCGAATACCGTCATGCGCCCGAGGCGAAGTTTCCGGCCCAGCATGACGACGCCTTTGCCGCCTATCGCTGGGTCCTGCAGAATGCGCAGTCCTGGGGCGGCGACCCGGCCAAGCTGGCGCTGGCCGGCGAGAGCGCCGGCGGCAATCTCGCCGTAGCGACAGCGATCTATGCGCGGGACAACAACCTCGCCAAGCCGGTGCACGTCCTGGCGGTCTATCCGATCGCCAACAGCAGCATGACGCTGCCGTCGCGCACCGACTCGGCCAATGCCAAGCCGCTCAACACCGCGATGCTGAGCTGGTTCGGCTATTACTATTCGACGGGCATGGCGGACATGCAGGACCCGCGCCTCAACCTGGTTGGTGCCAATCTGCGTGGGCTTCCCCCCACCACGATCGTCAACGCCCAGATCGACCCGCTCCGCTCGGACGGTGAGACGCTGGCGGCGGCGATGAAGTCGGCCGGCGACAAGGTCGAGCAGCGCACCTTCCCCGGCGTGACCCACGAGTTCTTCGGCATGGGCACCGTGGTGCGCGGGGCCTATGACGCCAACCAATATGCGATTGTCCGGCTCAAGGCCGCGTTCGGCATCCGCAACTGATACGAGGAACAAGATGATGAAGACCCTGATGATATCCGTCGCGCTGGGCGCGGTGGCGTTGGCGAGTCCCGCCTTCGCGCAGGTGATGACGCCGGCCGAATATGTGATGACCGCGGGCGCGAGCGATCTCTATGAGATCACGGCCAGCCGGACGGTGCTGGAGACCACCCAGAACCCGCAACTGCGCGACTTCGCGCAGATGATGGTCGCCGACCATAACAAGAGCACGGCCGACGTGAAGGCGGCCGCGACCCGGTCGCACGTCCGCGCCGCCCCGCCCAAGCTCGACCCGCTGCAACAGGAACTGGTGGCCGAGTTGCGCGCGGAGAACGGCGCGGCGCGCGATGCCGCGTACATCGCGCAGCAGAAGGCGTCGCATGGGCAGGCGCTGAACGTGCAGAAGGCCTATGCGATGGAAGGCACCGCACCGGCGTTGAAGAGCGCCGCGTCGGCCATCGTCCCCGTCGTCGAGCAGCACATCGCGATGCTGATGAAGATGTAACGTCGCGGCGGCGCTCAGCCCCGATCCATGAACAACGAACGCGGTCCTGCAGCCGATAGGCAGCCGGCCGCGTTCGTGCACGTCGGCACACTTGCAAACAGCATGTTTAGTATCATTGCTAATTAGTGTTGATACTAATATACGAGGGCATGGATCGAGTCTTCGACGCCCTCGCGCACCCCACGCGTCGCCGCATCCTGGAACTGCTGAAGAGCGGTGCCATGAGCGCGGGCGAGCTGGCCGATGCGTTCAGCGTCTCCAAGCCGACCATGTCCAATCACTTCGCCAAGCTGCGTGACGCAGGGCTGATCCGCGCCGAGCCGCGTGGCACCTCGATCATCTACACCATCAACCTGTCCGTCCTGGACGAGGTGGTGATGGGCTTCATGGGCCGGCTCGGCGTCGGCGAACAGGGGGAAGAGACATGCGCTATCGTGCCCACATCGTCGCCTCGGTCCTGATCATCCTCGCCATGGCCGGCATCGCCGCTGCTGCGCTTGCGCAGTTGCCGCCCGGCACCCGGCTTCCGACCCATTGGGGCATCGACGGACGGCCGGACCGCTATGCCGGTGCGGCCTTTGCGTTGTTCGGCCCGGTTGCGCTCACCGCGTTCGTCTCGCTCCTGATGGCGGCGCTGCCGGCGATCGAACCGCTGCAGGACCGCATGGAAGCGAGCGCGCCGCTCTACCGCACGGCGTGGAGCGGCGTGCTGGCGATGATGGTCTTCGCCCAGTCGATGGTTGTCGCGGCCGCCCTCGGCGTCGCGCTGCCGGGCGGCATCGTGCTGGCGGCGGTCGGCGTGTTCTTCATCGTGCTTGGCAATGCGTTGCCCAAGTCACGACCCGGCTTCTTTGTGGGTATCCGCACGCCCTGGACGCTGACCGACCCGGAGAACTGGATCGCGACCCACCGCTACGCCGCGCGGGTCATGATCGCCGGCGGCGCGGCGCTGATCCTGCTCACCGTCGTGCCGATCGACGATGGTGCGCGCGCGTCGCTCAGGATCGCGACGATCCTGATGGTCGCGACGACGCCGGTGATCTATTCGTACCTGCTATGGCGACGTGCCCGGCGCAGCCCGATGCGGCGCGGCTAGCTCGCCGCGCGACGTCAGGTGCGGGTAGCGACCAGCCCGCTGGCCTGCCGCGCCTCGCGTTCGATCGCCGCGACATCCGGCTCGCCGCGTCCGACCATCCAGCTTCCGCCGACGCACCACACCGCGTCCAGTGCCAGCCAGTCGGCGGCATTGGCTTGCGTAACGCCGCCGGTGGGACAGAAGCGCACCGCCCCGAACGGCGCGGCCAGCGCGCTCAACGCCGGGATACCGCCGGCCGCGACCGCCGGGAAGAACTTGAAGCGCGACAGTCCCAAGTCGAGCCCGCGCATGATGTCGCC
>NZ_CAHJXA010000045.1 GCF_903644135.1 Sphingomonas bacterium
CGCCAGCGGGGTGGCCACATTGAAGTGGTCGCAGCTGGGTTTCGGCCGTACGTCGACGACGTCGCGTTCCCAGTCCGGCGCCGCGGCTCGGTCGTTGAGGTCGATCACTCGATCACCCATCGCCGCGCCGCGCGGCGAATTGGCGTCGCTGGTTAGGGCGTCCTATCCGGCCACGCGGCTCTCGGACGTCGTACTGGCCGACGACGTTGAGGTGCGTCTCCGCAGGATCGTACGCGAGCATCGGGAGCGTGGGCTGCTGGCGGCAAGCGGTCTCGCGCCCCGCAGAAAGATCCTGCTTTCCGGCCCGCCCGGCACGGGCAAGAGCCTGACGGCCGCGGCCATCGCGGGCGAGCTCGGGCTGCCGCTGCTGACGGTGCAGCTCGACGGCGTGATCACCAAGTTCATGGGGGAGACCGCGGCCAAGCTGCGCATCGTCTTCGACGCGATGCGGGGCGCGCGGGGGGTCTACTTCTTCGACGAGGTCGACGCCCTCGCGACCCGTCGTGGCGCGGAGAACGACGTCGGCGAGGCTCGGCGCATGCTGAACTCGTTCCTCCAGTTCCTGGACGAGGATTCGTCCGGCAGTCTCATACTGGCGGCCACGAACCATCAGGAGTTGCTGGACCGGGCCATCTTCCGCCGCTTCGAGGCGACGGTCGCGTACCATCTTCCGCCCCCGGACCACGTCCGCCGCATTCTCACCCAGCGGCTGCCGCAGTTCCCGCTCGCCGGCGTCTCTTGGCCGGAGGTGGCCGCGGCCGCTGACGGACTGAGCCAGGCCGAGATCGTCGCGGCCGCCGACGACGCGGCCCGCGACGCGGTGCTGGAGGGCGGCGGCAGCCTGACCGGCTCCACGCTGCTGCGCGCGATCGCGGAGCGCGGACACCCGAAGCGGTAGTTACTCGGTTGGCGGGTAGGCCGACTGGATGCTAGCCTGCGGCCATGCCGCGACACAGACACATTCTACTCCGCAACCTCGGACAGGCCTCCGGGGACTTCGAGCCCTACGGCGGCGGCAGCACGGTCCGGCCGCGTCCCGTCGATGGCCGCGCTGCCCATGCGGGCCGCCTGCGCGGCGACCTGGCCCGGCTCGCCGACGACATCCGCGAGGTGGCGGCAGACCAGCGCGAGGTTGGGGTCGCCACGAACGCCCGCGGCGTGACGGTCGCGGTCAAGTCCCGCGAGGGCGAGGAGCTGGTGGTCGGCGCCTCGCTGCGCGCCAACAGCCGGGGTATGCAGATGTTGAGCGTCCGTCGCGGCGCGGACGTCCGGGCCCGGCGCGGGCACGATCAGGCCGTGTACTTCCTGACCGAGAAGGCGATCGGCACGCTCCAGCGGAACCTGGATTCCTACGAGGAGTGGGTAGAGACCCCGGTCCGCGCCGGCTACGGCGCGATCCGGGCGAATGAGCCCGACGAGCAGGAGGGCAACCGGCCCCGCAACTTCTGGCTCTTCGAGAGCGTCGGCTCGTTCAGCCTTGCCAAGATAGAGAACCTCTGGACCGACCCGTTCGAGAACTTCCCGCGCGACCGGGGCGAGGTCGAGTGGGAGATCTGGGTGCGCAGCTCGATGAGGCTGCCGTTCGAGGCCGCGGTGGCGCAGCTCGGGATAGTGCTTACGGGCCGGCCGACCACCTTCGTCGACATCCTCGTCTACAGCGGCGTGGCTACCAAGGCCGCGCTCTCCCGGCTGATCGCCAGGAGCGCGGCTGTGGTCGAGCTTCGCGGTGCGTCCAGCTTCATCGCCGACCACGCCGACCTACCCCCGCAGCAGCGGACCGCCCAGGCGCGCTCGATCGCGGGACGCGTCGTCCCCGCCCCGCCGCAGGCGCCGTGGATCACGCTGCTGGACACCGGCGTGAACCGGTCCAACCCGCTGATCGCGCCGGCACTTCCAGCCGACCGCTGCCGCGCGGTCGCGCCCGCGTGGGATCCGTTCGACCCGGACGGCCACGGCTCGAAGATGGCGGGCGTCGCCCTATACGGCGATCTGGACGTGGCCGCGCCGGGCGCCGCGGGCATCGCGCTCGAGACCGGCCTGGAGTCGGTGGTCGTTTTCAGCCCGGGCAGCCCGGTGCGGATACCAGGCCGCGACGCGATCCGGCGGGGCGTCCTGCTCGCCGAAGAGGTCGCCGCGCACGCCCGGGTCTACTGCCTAGCCGCCACTGCGATCGGCGAGCCCGAGGACGGCCGTCCCACGTCCACGTCCGGCACGCTGGATGACCTCGCGTTCAACGACAGCGTCAACACGCGGCTGTTCTGCGTGGCGGTCGGCAACGTTCACTCGACGCCCACCGAACCGTACCAGGTGTCGTCCTACCACGCGTTCAACGAGGAGCACGGCATCCAGTCGCCCGCGCAGGCGCTCAACGTCCTGTCGGTCGGCGCGCTGACCAGCAAGTGCACCGGGCCTTCACCTCTCGCCGCCATTGGCGGCCTCTCGCCCCGCTCTCGGACGGCGACCGCCTGGGACGTGCGCGCCCACAAGCCGGATATTGTAATGGAGGGCGGCAACCACGGGATCGATCCGGGCGGCGCAACGTCGCGGCCGCACGGACCCGACATGGTCGCCACGACCTCGAACGATCCAGTGCGCATGCCGATCACGCTGACCGGCGACACCAGCGCCGCTTGCGCCGCGGCGGCCAGGCTCGCCGGCAGGCTGATGGCGCGGTATCCCGCGATGCGTCCCGAGACCGTGCGCGGTCTGCTCGTGCACGGTGCCGAGTGGACGCCGGCCATGCGGTCGCGGCACCGGTCGCTGGTCACCGAGGGGCGTACGGAGGAGGCCGCGACGCTCGCGACCCTGGACTGCTTCGGCTGGGGCGTGCCGGACGAGGAACGGATCTTCTGGAGCGCGGGCAACGCGCTCACGCTGATCGCCGAGGACGAGCTCCGGCCCTACAAGCGCGACGAGGGCAAGGCCGTCACCCTGAAGGAGATGAAGTCGTTCCGCCTGCCGTGGCCCGACGTGGCGCTGCGCGCGCTGGGATCGACCGAGGTGGAGCTCCGCTGCACTCTGTCGTTCTTCGTCCAGCCGGACCTCCACAGCGCCGGGCTAAACCGGATGCAGCTCTACCCCTCCCACCGCCTCAAGTTCGACTTCCAGCGCTTCGACGAGAGCGAGGCCCGGGCGCTGAGCCGCGTCAACCGCGCGGTTGCCCCCTCCGGTCCCTCGGGCGACGACGCTGGCTGGATGCTCGGCAAGCACCGGGTGCGCGGCACGCTCCACCACGACGTCTGGAAGGGGCCAGCCTACCAGCTCGTCGAGCGGCGCATGGTGAACGTGTCCCCGATCCGCGGCTGGTGGGCGGCCAGTTCGCAGGTGGAACCGGCCGAGGTGCCGGTGCGGTTCAGCCTCATCGTGTCCCTCCGTACGCCCGAGACGACCAACGACCTCGTCGCCGAGGTCCGGACCCAGGTTCCGGCTCGGGTCTTAGTGGAGGTGCCGAGCCTGGTCAGAACCTGACGAAGCGCGCCATCACGTCGCCGTGGGCAAGATAGGCCAGCGACGCCACCCAGGAATTCGCGTTCTTCGAGCGCGCCTGCCTGAGAGCCGAGCCGAGCGTCTCGCTGCCGTCGATGAGCTGCGGCAGCATGTCCTTGGCCATCGCGAACGCGTTCGCGTCCTGCACCGCCCATAGCGGCGCCACGAGCCCGCCGAACTCGCGCGCCGCGATGATCGCGCCCCATCCTGCGCTCATGCCGAGCAGGTCCGCGCCTGCGGCGGCCTCGCACGCGTTCAGCATCAACAGCGTCCCGTCGGTTCTGCCGACCGTGACCTTGGCCTGTCGCACGTCGGTCATGCTGACGACCCCGTCTTGGAGTACGATACCCCCATCGAGCTCGCCGGTGTCGGCGTGGCCGTGGCCGGCGAAGTGGATGAGCCGGACCGGGCTGCCGTGCTTGCCGTCCAGCACGTCGAGCAACGCCTGCTTCGTCGGCGCCATGCGCCTGGCGCCCAGTGAGGCTTCGATCCACGCCCCTTCCAGAGCTGTGGCCGGGAGACCTCCCGAGGCGTAGGCCGGCACGAAGGACAGGATGGTGCCGGTCAGGAACTCCGAACGCATTGCGCCAGCGCGGGACAGTGGCCAGCGCGCGACCGGATGGTCGATGTAAAGGTGGTCCGCGGCCACGGAGGACAGGACCGGAGTCATCATCTCCCACGGCACGTGTGGGTCGTCGCTGATGAATTGGATCGGGAATCCGGAGCCGAACCGCTGGATGCAGTCGGCGTAAGCCTGCTTGAACTCGGCTGGGGACCGATCCCAGATGCCCTCGCCGACGCCGCCCATGCGGCGACGGAACTCTGCCGGGCTGAGCTGCGGGCAGGCGGTCAGCAGCGCGTCGGCGAAGGCCTTCGGGCTCTCGTCGAAGCGGACCCGCCCCGTCCCACTGGACGTCCGGCCCGGACCCAGCGCGGTCCAAGTCCACAGCTGATCGTCCACTCCGACCTGGGCGATCGTGACGTTAAGCGTGGGCCCCGCCGCGCCCGGGACCACCTTCACGGGCGGAGCGGCGGCTTGCGGCGGTGGCGCTACGTCGATCGCGGCCTTGTCCAGCTGCCCTTCCGCGGATGGATTGGCGACCCGTCCCTTCTCCGTCAGATCCGTCAACACGTGACCGCAGACCCGCACCCCGTGGAAGAAGTAGGCGTTCACCACGGCGGGGGCGCCGGCGACGTACTCGTCCGACACCCGGCACGTGAACCGCGCCGCCGTCGATAGTCCGGCTGACGTGATGTTAACGGTGGCCGAGGCGGGATCCATTGTCTCGATCCAAGTCGCCGCTATCTGGACGGACACGTCGATCGAGGTCCAGTCGCCCGCGAACGCTCCCAGCCACACCGGCTCCTGCCCGGGCTGCGGCTCCATCACCAGATCGACGATGATCTCGATCGTGGCGCCGGGCTGCGGGGGACCGTCGCTGTCGATCGCGGGGTGCCTCGTGACCTCGACCGGACCGGCGTCGCCTTCTGGCTGGACCGAGGCGTATTCTACACCGGCCCCTTCCCGCCGCACCCAGGCTGGCGGTTTCAGCGAGCGGGGCGCCCGTGCGCTCCCACCATCGCGGCCGCGCCGGTCACCGCCGCCGCTTGATCCCACGCTCTGCTCGGCTTTGCCGAACCCAAAGAAGGAGTCCTCGTCGGCGGAACCGCTAGCGCCCTCCAGGAAGCCGGCGACGACCAGGTCGTTGCGGACCTTGAAGATGCCATCGAACGAGAGTGCCAACCGCTTCGCGTCGCCCTTGCAGTCCTCGCTCGAGACCTCGCCCGACAGCACCAGCGTGTCGCCCTCGAACGAGCCGCGCAGGTCCGTCACGTCGAGCGGGTGACGCTCGCACAGCCGCCTCCGCAGGTCGATCATCAGGTCCGCGAGTCCCGACCAGTCGTAGCCCGCGGTCTCCTCGGCCGCGCCGCCGCCGTCCTGCATCATATCTGCCCCCAGCTCAGTTCCCATGCGCCCGCCGCCTTCGCCTGGTCGGCCGCCGCCTCGTTGCGGACGCCCGTCATGGCGCGGATGGGTCGGACATCAGGTCGATCTCCAGCGCGCCCGGCTCGTCTTCCGGCATCCGCGCGATGAAGCCGTGGGCCTTCCCTAGTGCCGGATCCGCCCATGGGATGGTGTAGTCGGTCGCGTAGTTGAAGTGCAGCGTCTTCGGCCCGTCGGGTCCGAAGTGCAGGAAGCGCGCGATCGACTCCGGGTCGGGATGCCCGTGGTGGGTTCCGTTCGTCGACACCGCCAGCTGACAGCATTCGAGCAGCTCGATCAGCTCCTTTGTGGTGTTCTTCCGGCTGCCGTGGTGGGAGGCCTTATAGACGTGGACGGTAGGTCGTCCTCCATCCTCGGCGGCCAGTCGCGCCACCGAGGCCGCCAGCACGTCCGGGTGGGCGTCGCCGCCGAGCAGGACGCGCCGCCCTTGCCATTCGGCGAGGAAAGCGATGCTCGAGCCGTTCGGCTTCTCGGGATCGATCGGACCGTCGGCCACGAGGTCCTCGACGATGATCGGCTGCTTTGGAGGCGGTCGGTCGTCCCTGGATCCGCGCATTCCCTCCACGGAAGGGCGCTTGGGCTCACGCTCTCGCCTCCACAGGTCGCCCATCCGAGCGAGATGCGCGACGTCAGGCGACAGCATTGTGACTTTGAGCCCCGCGATGTCGATCTCCGCCGGCGCGTGATCGATCGAGGCGACGCCATTCCCGAAGTGCCGGTTCAGCGGCAGCTGGAGCCTCGCGACCGCCTTGGACCACTCGTCTCCTTGGCGCGTGCTGCGCACGCCGGCCTCGACCATCTGCGCATAGCCGTTGAACCAAACGTCCTTCGGGAGCAGCGGTCGGTTGACATCGTCGAGGTAGGCGAGCGACCCCTCGATGTGGTCGGCGTCGACGTGCGTCAGCACGTAAAGCACCAATTCCTCGCCGGCGTCGGCGATGCATCGCAGCTCGTCGGACAGCCTCGCGTATGCGCCCCTGCGGCCGCCGTCGATGACCATGTGGTGCAGCAGGCCGCCGTCGCCCCAGGACAGCACGAGGCAGTCGCCGTCGCCGGCCGGGAGCATCCTTAGCCGGAACACCGGGTCCTCGCCGCTCAAGGCTCGCCAACTGGGCTGGAGGCGTCCCGCCGCTTCGCGTCGGCGGCCTTGAGGGCCGCCGCGATGATGGGGAGATATTCCCGCACCTGCTCGCGGTCGCTCTCGCGTTCCGCTTCTTCGAGCGAGTGGTATTCCGTCCGCATCTGTCGCGCCCAGCGTTCCGCCAGGTCGGCCGGAACCACCAGCGACCCGTCCTCGGCCTGCTGCGACTTGCCGTGCATGTACCGCTGCCAGCGCGACCAACGGCCGTGTTCGATGGCCGCCAGCTCCTCGATTAGACCCTCCAGGGCCTCGTTGATCCACGACTCGGCCATCGGGTGGCTATATCAGCCCCTTAGCCACCAGGTCGCGGTAATGCTGGCCGAGCACGGTCAGCTCGCAGCCCCTGCTCTGCATCGCTGCATGCCACATGTGCGGCGCGCCGACGGGTCGGACCAGGTTGACACGAACGTAGCGCTGGAGGACGGCGAACGCGGCGGTCTTCGCCGGATCGGGCGGCGCGATGGCCGGGTCCGCTGCCTGCTCCGGAGACCGCTCGGGTTCGAACGACGGGTCGAGCGGGAGCACGTAGGCGGCGTATGGAAAGTGCGTGGCGAGGGCCCTAAGATTCTCGAGCGCGATCGGCGGGATGGCCTCGCGCAGCGAGACGAAGGATTCCACGTTCGTCTTGAACACCGGCCGCTGGCCGCCCCAGGGACCCAGCGACTGGTCGATGTGCGCGTAAACGCTGCCAGGTGTTATGTGGCCGACGAGGTTGGCGGCGGCGCCACCGAGCGCGTCGACCAGCAGGCGCGTGAACACGCCGCCGCCGTTCTCTTCGAACGCGGCCTGGTCGCCCGTCGACGCCGTCAGGATGGTCATGCCCTCGTGGATCTCGGCGAGCCCCCTCGCACGGGCACGCTCCCCCGCGATGCCGCTGTGGCAACTGTCGAGGATGATAACCTTGTTCTGGGCCCGAGACTGCTCGGCGAACGTCATGATGTCCGTCAGCGGCAGCCCGTCGTCGCCCGTCCGGCAGTCGCCCGCGCAGAGGTATCCGCCGGTGTCCTCCAGATAGCCGTGGCCGCTGAAGTAGAGCAGCGCGATCTCGGCGGCGTCGTCGAACAGCGCCCGCACCGCATCCTTGAGCTCCATCCGCCCGACGACATCGCCCGGACCGGTCCCGAGCAGCAGCTTTGGGGCGGCGAAGTTCGCGCGGCCATCGGCGTGCGTCGCCAGCATGCCACGCATCTCGTGGGCGTCGTTCACGCAGCCGTTGAGCGAGCCTATGTGGTCATAGTGGTCGATGCCGACGATGAGGGCCTTGCGCACGCAGTCTTCCTACAGGGTGTCGATGAAGCCGCTGATGTTGGCGTCGCTCCACGTGTACGTCGCGACGCCGTCCAGTTTCGTCCGATCATCCGAGTAAGCCCAGATCCCGCGGACAGGCTTGCCCTCCTCCTTGGCGCAGGTGGTCTCCCACTTCTGGCCGCTCGAGGTCAGCGAGTTCTTGCTGACCAGCACGATGACGCCGTTCGAACGCTTGATGCGGGTGCGCACGCGGTCCTTCCAGTCTTTGTCGTATGGCTCCTTCACCGACATGTCGATGAACTCGTACGGCGCGCGGGGATGGAGCGACTGGCCCTTGAACAGGTCACGCTGTTTCTCGTCCTCGATCGCGAACGCGATGAACACTGTTTTCTTGTCGGCCATGGGGCTCTCCGGGTGCTGGAAGGGATGACCGTATAGCGCCCGTCGGAGCGCCAAGCCATCGATCACGACCTGATCGGTTGTAGTTGGCGTCCCGAGGCACTGGCGCGGGTTGATTTTTCGGGCTCGCGTGGAACTCTGCTCTATCGCCGCCGGGGCGAGTTCCGCCGGCTCGGGTCGCGCACGGCGCCCCACGCGGTCAGGTGCCTAGCGTTACGCCGGATGCTAGTTGGATCGGGGCAGAACTCGGCCGAGTGAACGAGATGGGGCACATTGCTGCCCGAAGGTTGAATATTGCGGTGTTCATTTGGCAGGTGTTGATGCCGTGACGGGCGTACTGGACAGGACTGAATGGCCGATCGCTACCGAAAATTCGCCGACTTAGCCGCCAATCAGCGCCTCGGTTTCAATTACGGCATTCGCGTCTTAGATCGCGGAACGCGCATCGCAATCCTTGCTCCGCACGGTGGAATGATTGAGCCGCACACCTCAGAGATAGCCGAAGCAATCGCTCAAACCGACTTGTCCTTCTATGCTTTCGAGGCGCTGAAGGATGGGCGTCACGGTGACTTCCACATCACCTCTCATCGATTCGACGAGCCCAGCGCGATCGATCTCCTTAGTAGATCCTGGACCGCCATCGTGATCCACGGCCGACAAATCGACGGGACTGAGACGGTCTGGCTCGGCGGCCGCGCCGTGGCGTTGCGCGACGCGATTGGCGCCTCGCTGTGCGACGCCGGTTTCATGACCGACGTCAACGAGAAGCTTCCCGGCGTCAATCCGGCGAACGTCTGTAATCGAACGCTTTCCGGCGAGGGGGTGCAACTCGAGCTTCCCCGATCGCTTCGCGAGCGGCTAGTTAGGGATGCGAGCTCATTGCTAGCTTTTTGCGAGGCGGTCCGAAACGCGTTCCCGGCTTATCCTGACACCTGATGAACGACCGCTTTTAGGCCCTGCGAGAGCGGCGCGGAACGGCCGATTATAGGGCGCGTTGCTGCCGGGCAGCACCGCCGGGACCAACGACCGCATTCGCCATCTCAGTGCTCGAAGGCGGTCGTGCTGCTCTCCACCAGCGAGCGCGTTCAGCCCCCGGCTCGCACATGAACGAAGGTCCGTTTACGCTAATCGCTGCCCGAAAGCGGTCAGGCCGGCTTCCACCATATATCACCTAAAATGCAGACCTTCCGCTCGTACCCCTCCGGTAGCGACCGCCTTGCCGCGTGATGGTGGCTGGCTGACGTAGCACTGGTGCAAGCGACGGTGTTTGCACCGGTGTTAGCGATGGTGCGATGAGCCAGGTGACGGTGATCTCGGGCGTGGAGCGGCGCCGGTTCTGGTCGGACGATCAGAAGCGGGCGCTGGTGGCGGCGGCGTGCGAGCCGGGGGCGAGCGTGGCGGCGATCGCGCGTCGTGCGGACCTGCGTCCGAGCCAGTTATATCGCTGGCGGCGCGATCTGGCTGCCCCGGCGGTGGCGGCGTTCGCGGCGGTAACCGTAAGCCCGGAGCCGTCGCCCGCGGCCGAGCGGCCGGCGATCGTGGTGGAGCTTGGCGGGGCGGTGCTGCGGATCGCAGGCGACGCGTCGCCCGCGCTGGTGTCGGCGGTGATGCGGTCGCTCAGGCGATGATCCCGGTCCGCAGCGATGTGCGGATCTGGCTGGCGACCGGCTGCACGGACATGCGCCGGGGCATGTTCGGACTGGCGCTGCAGGTGCAGCAGGGGCTCAAGCGCGACCCGCATGCGGGTGATCTGTACATCTTCCGCGGGCGGCGCGGCGATCTGGTGAAGGTGCTGTGGCACGACGGCGTTGGGATGTCGCTCTACGCCAAGCGGCTCGACCGCGGCCGGTTCGTCTGGCCCGCGGCAACGGACGGCGTGGTGGCGATCACGGCATCGCAGATGGCGTGCCTGCTGGAGGCGATCGACTGGCGTAATCCGCGCATGACCTGGCGCCCGCAAGCGGCGGGCTGAGTCATTTGCGCGCCATAGCGGCTCGGGTGCGGAGGTGCTCCGTGCTATGGCTGCGGGGTGACGGACAGGGGTAATCCGGACAGCGTCGAGCGCCTGCAGGAGGCCCTCCTCATCGCGCGCGCGGAAGCGGCCGAAGCCGTCGCCGACGCGGCCCTCGCCAGGGCGACCGCTTCCGATCTGGCAGCGCGCAACGCGCTTCTCGAGCTGCAGAACGCGCAGATGCGGCGCGCACTGTACGGCCAGCGCGCCGAGCGCGGCCGACTGATCGTCGACCAGCTCGAGCTCGACTATGAGGAGCTGGAGGCGAGCGCCAGCGAGGACGAGGCGCTCGGCGCGAGCGTTGCCGTCGGCACCACGGTTGCGGCATTCACGCGGACGCGGCCATCGCGCAAGCCGCTGCCGGCGCACCTGCCGCGCGAGCGGGTCGTGATCGCGGCGGCGGTCAGCTGCCCTTGCTGCGGGTCGGACCGGCTATCCAAGCTGGGCGAGGACGTGACGGAGACGCTGGAGGTGATCCCGCGCCAGTGGAAGGTGATCCAGACGGTGCGCGAGCGGTTCGCCTGCCGGGCGTGCGAGGCGGTGACGCAACCACCGGCACCGTTCCACGCCACCCCGCGCGGCCTGTTCGGGCCGAGCTTCCTCGCCATGATCCTGTTCGAGAAGTTCGGGACGCACCAGCCGCTCAACCGCCAGCGCGATCGCTACGCGCGCGAAGGTGTGGAGCTCAGCTTGTCGACGCTGGCCGACCAGGTCGGCGCCTGCGCCGCGGTGCTTCGCCCGCTGCACCTGCTCATCGAGGCGCACGTGCTCGCCGCCGAGCGCCTCCACGGCGACGACACGACCGTCCCCGTGCTGGCCAGGACCAAGACCGATGTCGGGCGCTTGTGGACCTATGTGCGTGACGACCGGCCGTTCGCAGGGCCAGCACCGCCAGCCGCGCTGTTCCGCTACTCGCGCGACCGGCGCGCCGAGCACCCGGTCGGGCACCTCGCCGGCTATGGCGGCATCCTGCAGGCCGACGCCTATGCCGGCTACAACGCCCTGGTCCGTGCCGACCGGCTGCCGGTGCCGCTCACCCGTGCGCTGTGTTGGGCCCACGCGCGTCGCAAGTTCTTCGAGCTGGCCGATGTTGCCAGCCAGCTGAAGCGCCGCAAGGATGCGCCAGTAATCTCGCCGATCGCGGCCGAGGCGGTCAGGCGCATCGACGCGGTGTTCGACGCCGAGCGCACCGTCACCGGCAGGCCCGGCGCGGAGCGCCTCGCCATGCGCCAGGAGATCGCGGCGCCGCTCGTCGCCGACCTCGAACAGTGGCTGCGCTCCCAACGCGCGGCGCTCGCCCGCCACAACCCGGTCGCGGGCGCGATCGACTACATGCTCAAGGACTGGACCGCATTCACCCGGTTCCTCACCGACGGCCGCATCTGCCTCACCAACAACGCCGCCGAACGCGCCCTGCGCGGCATCGCGCTCGGCAGGAAGGCATGGCTGTTCGCCGGCTCCGACCGCGGCGGCGAGCGCGCCGCGTTCATGTACACGCTGATCGCCACCGCCAAGCTCAACGACATCGACCCGCAGGCCTGGCTTGCTGACGTCCTCGCCCACATCGCCGACACGCGCCAGCACCAGCTGCCTGAGCTGCTGCCGTGGAACTGGCCACAGCCCGTCGCCCTGCTCAACGCTGCGTAGAAACGGCCCTCACCGGAGGCTTACCGTCAACCCACATCGTAGCCATGTTATCGAGCACCTCGAGAAGCTCGAACTGCCTGTGCCTTCCAGCGATGTTGCCTGCGTCGACTGTCCGGCCGGGGTATGGTTTTGGGTCGGGGAAGAGGATCTGACCTGCTTCTGTACGGTGCTTCATCAGAACACTTGGTGGAGAGACAGAACCGATCCCGTCCTCGTGTGCGACGGCAGGGAGGCGGCGATAGCGCGGCTCGTCACCAAC